>NZ_JBPGXO010000054.1:0-24525 GCF_056755555.1 Luteibacter sp. SVR4-7G
AGATGTGTATAAGAGACAGCTCCTACAGAGGGCCAGGACGAAGAAGCCGCGATCGCGCACACCACCTACGACGTCAAGAAGGCCTTCGGCGCCATCGCGCGGATCCACTCCACGAATACCGAACTGAGCGCGCGGCAGCGGGCGCGGCTGGATGCCTTCATGCGCCGCTACATCGAGCGCAGCAAGGCGTCCAAGGCCTATACGGAAGAACACCGTCCGCACCTGGCCGATCCGCGTGTGGTGAACGGCTTCCGCCCGCTGCTGAAGGAAATCGTCTACCAGATCGTGATCGAGCGTTCGAAGGGCTCCAAGGTCTGGGACCTGGACGGCAACATATACGTCGACGCGCTGAACGGCTTCGGCATGAACCTGTTCGGCTGGCAGCCCGACTTCGTGCTCGACACCGTGCGCACCCAGCTCGACGCCGGGTACGAGATCGGCCCGCAGCATCCGCTGGCCGGCGTCGTGGCGAAGCAGGTGTGCGAACTCACCGGCTTCGACCGCGCGGCCTTGTGCAACACCGGCTCCGAGGCCGTCATGGGCTGCGTGCGCGTGGCGCGTACCGTCACCGGCCGCGACACCCTGGTGATCTTCACCGGCTCCTACCATGGCATCTTCGACGAAGTGATCGTGCGCGGCACGAAGAAGCTGAAGTCGGTGCCGGCCGCGCCGGGCATCCTGCGCAACACGGCCGAGAACGTGCTGGTGCTCGACTACGGCACGCCCGAGTCGCTCGCCATCATCCGTGAGCGTGCCTCGTCCATCGCCGCCGTGCTGGTGGAACCGGTGCAGAGCCGCCGGCCAGACTTCCAGCCGGTCGAGTTCCTGCAGGAGCTGCGCGCGATCACCGAGGAATCCGGCTCGCTGCTGATCTTCGATGAAGTGGTCACCGGCTTCCGCTCGCATCCGCGTGGCGCCCAGGCGATGCTCGGCATCGACGCTGACATGGCGTCCTATGGCAAGGTGGTGGGCGGCGGATTCCCGATCGGCGTGATCGCCGGCAAACGGCGCTTCATGGACGCCCTTGACGGTGGCCATTGGCGCTTCGGCGACGATTCCACGCCGACCGTGGGCGTCACGTATTTCGCCGGCACCTTCGTCCGCCACCCGCTGGCCCTGGCCGCGGCGCACGCCGTGCTCAACCACCTCAAGGAACACGGTCCGGAACTACAGGCGTCGCTCAACGCAAAGGTTACCGCGATGTCCGAAGAGATGAACGCGTTCTGTGCGAGCGTGGGCGCGCCGGTGCGGATCGTGCACTTCTCTTCGGTCTGGAAGACGGTGTTCACCGAGGACCACCCGTTGCAGGACCTGCTGTTCGCGATGATGCGCAGCCGCGGCATCCACATCCTCGACAACTTCCCCTGCTTCTTCACCACCGCACACAGCGAGGCGGATTTCGCCGCCATCGTCACCGCCTTCCGCGAGTCCATCCTCGAAATGCAGGAAGCCGAATTCCTGCCGCGCCGCCGCGACACGGCCAACTTCGACGCCGGGCAGCCGCCCGTACCCGGGGCCCGCCTCGGCAAGGATCCCGAAGGCCGTCCCGCGTGGTTCGTTCCCAACCCGGATGCGCCGGGCAAGTACCTGAGGGTTACCGCATGACGCCCAACGAGCTGGCCGCCGCCACAGCGGTCGACTACGATCCGTTCGCCGGTGCGCCGCTGACGCGCCTCGTGCCGACGACGGCAGCCCAACGCGAGGTGTGGCTGGCATCCCGGCTGGAGCCGGAAGCCTCGCTGGCGTACAACGAAGCGGTATCGCTGAACCTCAAGGGCTTGCTCGACGTGCCGGCCCTCGAATGGGCCTTGCAGGCCATCGTGGATCGCCACGAAGCCCTGCGCGCGACGTTCAGCGGCGACGGCGAAGGGCTCTTCGTCGCCGAACACACGACACTGCCGATCGCCTTCCACGACCTCTCGCTGCTCGCACCGTTCGAAAGCGACGCACGCATCCAGGCCGCGTTCTCGCGGATCGTCACCACGCCCTTCGACCTGGAGAACGGACCGCTGGTCCGGGCGGAGCTGTTCCGCCTCTCCTCGGATCGCCACCTCCTGACCATCGCCGCGCACCACATCGTGTGCGACGGCTGGTCGTTCGGCGTGATCGTGCGCGATCTCGCCGCCCTTTACGCGCAACGCATCGGCAAGGGCAACGGCCCGTCGCCGGCGGGCGCGTTCTCGAACTTCGCGTTGGCCGAGGCTGCGCACGCCGGCAGCGAAGCGGCCCGGGAAGACGAAAAGTATTGGCTCGACCGGTTCGCCGGGGCGGTGCCCGTACTCGACCTCCCGGTAGACCGCTCTCGCCCCCGCCGTCGGACGTTCACCTCACGGCGCGAAGACCGCACGCTGGACCCGGTGGAAGTCGCCGCGATCAAGCGCCTGGGCGCGACCCAGGGCGCGAGCTTCTACGCGACCCTGCTGACCGCCTTCGCCGTCCTGCTCCGCCGCATCGCAGGGCAGGACGACGTGGTGATCGGCATCCCCACCGCGGGACAGGCGGCCGCTGGCCTGGACACCCTGGTCGGCCACGCCGTGAACGTACTGCCGCTGCGAGCACGCATCGACGACGGCGCGAGCTTCGCCAACCTGCTCGGCAGCGTGCGCAACGACCTGCTCGACGCCTTCGAGCACCAGCGCTATACGCTGGGCAGCCTGCTCCCCCGCCTCTCGCTCGCGCGCGACCCGTCGCGCCTGCCGCTCGTGGCCGTGCTGTTCAACCTCGACGCGCAACTGGACGAGAGCACGGTGAGCTTCCCCGGCCTGCGCTTCGACGTGGAGGCGGTGCCGCGCGAATACGAGAACTTCGAACTCTTCGTCAACGCCGTGCAGGTGGATGGTGGCTTGCGCCTGGAATGCCAGTACAACGCCGACCTGTTCGAGGGGCCCACGATCCAGGGCTGGCTCGATGCGTACGCCACGCTCCTGCGCCAGGCCGCGCTCGACCCGAACGAAGCCGCCGTGGCGCTGCCGGTCGTCTCCGACGCCGTGTATCGCGAACTGGCCGCGCTGCAACCCGCGCCGACGCCGTTTCCCGAACTGCGTCTCGCCCATGAATTCTTCGAGCAGCAGGTGGACCGGGCGCCCGAACGTGCCGCGGTACGTCATGCCGATCGCTGGCTCACCTATGCCGCGCTCGAATCCCGCGCCAACCGCATCGCCAATGCGCTCCGCGACCGCGGCATCAGCCATGGCGCGCTGGTGGGCCTCTCGCTCGGCCGCGGCATCGACATGGTGGCCGCCGTCCTCGGCGTGCTGAAGTCCGGCGCAGGCTATGTGCCGCTGGACCCTGCGTTCCCGCCGGACCGGCTCGCCTTCATGGCGGAAGATGCCGCACTCGCCGCGCTGATCGTCGACGGCGACACGTCGCTGGCCTTCGATTTCGATCCCGCCCGCGTGCTCGCGCTGAGCAGCGACGAGGTCGCTCATGCGTCCTTCGAGCGGCCGGAGCGCGATCGCCGTGCCGCGACGCCAGACTCCGTGGCGTACGTGATCTTTACCTCGGGTTCCACGGGCCGTCCGAAGGGCGTGCGTGTACCGCATCGCGCCGCGGCGAACTTCCTCACCAGCATGCAACGCGTGCCGGGCATCGCGCCGGACGACCGTCTCGTCGCGGTCACCACGCTCTCGTTCGACATCGCGTTCATGGAACTCATGCTGCCGCTGACCAGCGGCGCGGAGATCGTGGTTGCCGGCCGCGACGACGTGCGTGACGGCGGGCAGCTGCGCCGCCTCATCGAAGACAGCGACGCCACGATGATGCAGGCCACACCGGCAGGCTGGCGCCTGCTCGTGGACGCCGGCTGGCGTGGCCGCCCGGCATTCCGCGCCGTCTCCGGCGGCGAGCCGCTCCCTGTCGACCTGGCCGAAGCGCTGCTCGATCGCTGCGGCGAGGTCTGGAACGGCTACGGCCCCACCGAAACCACGGTGTATTCCACCTACTGGCGCGTGTCGGATCCTCGCGAAGGCATCTACATAGGCCGGCCCATCGCGAACACCACGGTGCACATCCTCGACGAGCGCGGCAACCATTGCCCGCTGGGCGTGCCGGGGGAAATCCATATCGGCGGCGCCGGCGTCACCCTCGGCTACCTCGATCGCCCTGACCTCACCGCCGAGAAGTTCGTGCCCGATCCCTGGTCGGAAACGCCGGACTCGCGGATGTACCGAACGGGCGACCGCGGCCGCTGGCTGAGCAACGGTCTGCTCGAGCACCTCGGCCGCCTCGACTTCCAGGTGAAGGTGCGCGGCTATCGCATCGAGCCCGGCGAGATCGAGAGCGTCCTCGCCGACGCGCCCGACGTCGCGCGTGCCGTGGCTATGGCGCGCGAGGACCGTCCAGGTGACGTCCGCCTGGTGGCCTATGTGGTAGGCCGCGACGGTGCGCAGCCGGCCGAAGACGCGCTGCGTGCCCGCCTGCGCGCCCGCCTGCCCGACTACATGGTTCCGCAGCACATCCTGGTGCTCGACGCGATCCCGCTGCTGCCGAACGGCAAGATCGACCGCAAGTCGCTGCCGCCACCGGTGGCGCACTCGGTGTCTGCGCCGGGCGAGCGCATCGCACCGCGCAGCGAAGACGAACGCCGGGTGGCTGCCGCAATGGAAGCCGTGCTCTGCCTGCCCGACCTCGACGTCCGCGATGATTTCTTCGCGCTCGGCGGCCACTCGCTGCTTGCCGCCCAGCTCACCGCACGGCTCAATCACGAGTTCGGCGTGACGCTTTCCTTCCGCACCCTTTTCGATGCACCGACGATCGAGCAGCTCGCCGCAGCCATCGGCTCGCAGGTGGCGAGTGGCGCCTCGCCGGCGACCGATCCCATCGCGCACCGCTCCGAAACCGAGCAGGACCAGGCGCCGCTGTCGCTGATGCAGCGCCGCCTGTGGGCGCTGGAACGCATGCATCCGGGCCGCGTGACCTACAACGCGCCGTCGGCCCATCGCCTGCGCGGCAAGCTCGACGAGCACGCCTTCGACATGGCCTTCCAGGCCCTGATCCAGCGCCAGCCGATCATGCGCACGGCCTTCCGCGACGTGGGCCACGACATCGTGCAGATCGTCGAGCCGCGCCTCGACTATCCGCTGTTCCCGGCCGAGGACCTGAGCCACCTGCCGCAGGAGGAGCGCGAAGCGCGGCTCATGCAGCGCCTGCAGGAACTCACCGACACGCCGTTCGACCTGGGCAAGGCGCCGCTGTTCAGTGCGCGCATGTTCCGTCTTGCCGAGGACGAGCACGCGCTGTTCTTCATGCCGCACCACATCATCTGGGACGGCTGGTCGTTCGACATCCTCTATAACGAACTGTCGGCGCTTTACCGCGCGTTCGCCGCCGGCCTGCCTTCGCCGCTGGCGCCGCTGCCGGTGACCTATGGCGACTTCGCCGAGTGGCACGCGCACTGGCTCGACTCGTGCGCCTTCCGCGGCCAGCTCGAGTTCTGGCGCGAACGCCTCGCCCAGATGGGCGACGTGCGTGCGCTGCCGACGGATCATCCGCGCCGTCCCGGCATGTCCGGCCTCGGCCGCACCGAATGGATCCGGGTGTCGCGCGAGGACACCGACGCCATGCACGAAGTGGCCCGCCAGGCGGATGCCACGCTCAACATGACCCTGCTCGCGCTCTACTTCGCCATGCTCTCCAGCTCGGCCGGCCAGCGCGACCTGGTGGTGGGTACACCGGTGCGCGGGCGCAACCAGACCGAAGTCGAATCGGTCATGGGCTACTTCAACAACCTGTTGCCGCTGCACGTGAGCGTCGATCCCACGCTCTCGTTCCTGGAGCTCGTGCGTCACGTGAAGCGCATCGCCATCGAGGCCTTCGGGCACCCTGACGTGCCGCTCGAGTACCTGCAGCGCGAACTGCGCGTGGGCCATGGCGCGGGTGCCACGCTCTACCAGGCACTGTTCTCGTTCCAGGACGCGCGCCAGCGCGTGGTGGATTGGGGCGGCCTGGCGCACGAACAGATCCTGCTGTTCCAGAGCGGCGCCACCGAAGACCTCGGTCTCTGGTTCCTCGAGGGTCACCATGGCATGGTCGGCGGCGTCACGTACAACGCGGACCTGCTACAGGCCGATACGGCGCGGCTCATGCGCGAGCGCTACCTCGGCATGATGCACCGGGTTGCCGCCGACCCCGGCGTGGCCGTGGGCGCGCTTACCGCCGCCACGGCCGCCGAACGGGAGCGCATGCACGGCTGGAACGAGACAGCGGCGGACTCCCGCCTGCCCGCCAGCCTGCATGCGATGGTCGCCGCCACCGCGGCCGCGTCTCCGGACGCGGTCGCCGTGGTTCACGGATCCCGTCCCATCGCTTACGCGACGCTGATGCGCCGTGCAACGTGCATGGCGGTGCTGTTGCGTGACCGCGGCGCGATCCGCGGAAGCGTGGTCGGCCTCTGCGTCGATCCGGGTCCGGACCGTCTCGCCGGCTTGATCGCCATCGCGATGAACGGCGGCACGGCGTTGCTGCTCGACCGGGCCGATCCGACGGCGCGCCTGAAGGACATCCTTGCCGACGCGCGGATGACCGTGCTCATCGGCGACGCCGCGCTTGAAGCCACCCTGGACTGGCCGCGTGCCTGCGCGCTATGGCTGGATGCGGACCACGCCGAACTGGATGCCGTCGAGATCGACGACGTGGTCTTCGACGCAGCGGATCCGGAAGCTCCCGCGATCGCGTTCCATACGCTCGGCGCCGACGGCAAGTCGTACGGCGCTTCGCTTTCGCATCGCGCGTTGGCGGGGACCGTCGAAGGTCTGGCCGACGCGCTCGGGGTGCGGGCGGGGGAAAACATTTCCGGGGATGCACTGTCCTCCGATCCGATGTGCGTGGTGGAAGCCCTGCTTGCCCTCGCACACGGGGCGAGCTGGGTTGTCGCCGACAGGGGCAACTCCCACGCGGACGCGATACCTGCGGGAATCGATACATTCATAGCCACGCCCGAGACATGGCAGGCCATGTTCGACGACGGCTGGCAGGGCGATCAGGGCCTGCGGGCCGTGGTCAAGGGCGGTACGCCGAGTCCGGACATGGCTGCGCGGGTTGCCTCGGGCAGCTCGTCGCTGTGGACGCTGTTCGGCGACGCGATGTCCGCGCCCGTCGCCACGTGCGGCCGGATCGACCGGGTGGCGGATGCGCTGCACGAGGGCAAGCCCGTCTCCCACGCCCAGGTATGGATCCTCGACGAAGACGGCGAACCCTGTCCCATCGGCGCCACGGGCCAGGTGGCCGTGGCCGGCGACACGCTCGCCACGCCATTTGGCCAGCGCGCTGGTTTCGAACGCCAGCACGGCGAAGAGCGCGTGCACCGCACCGGCTATCGCGGGCGCTGGCTCCCCGAAGGCCAGCTGCAGGTGCTCGACCGGCCAGACCGGCGCGTGCGCCGCCACGGACTCAGCGTGGAACCGGCCGCGATCGAAGCGCTGCTGCTGACCCAGCCGGGCATCGTGCGTGCGCTCGCGGTAACGCGTACGACCCACGAGGGCCTCACCAATATCGATGCCTACGCGGTCGCGGCGCCCGGCGCCATGGCCGATCCCGATAGCCTGCGCGCAGCGCTGTGCGCGGTGCTCCCGGCATGGTCCATGCCGTCCCACCTCGTCGTCCTCGACGCACTGCCGCTGCTGCCTACCGGCGAACCCGACCTCGCGGCACTGCCGCTCCCGGCCGAGCAGCGGCACGGACATGCGGCGGACAGCACCGAGCCGCGCAGCGAAAGCGAGCGCCTGCTCGCCTCGGTGTGGACAGAGCTGCTTGGCATGTCGCGCGTACGCACCAGCGACAACTTCTTCGACGTGGGCGGGCATTCGCTGCTCGCCGTGGACATGGCCGTCCGCGTGCAGAAACTGACCGGCGTGCAACTCAATCTGTTGGACATCGCCAACGGCACCTTGGGTACGCTCGCCGCCGAACTGGCCATCGCTCCGCCGGCACCGGCACCGTCCGCGACCAAACGCGGGCTGCTGAGTCGTCTGCTCGGGCGTGGCTGATCACCGGCGCCCGGGGGGAACGCCATGACACAGATTGCCTGGTTCGTCTGCTGGACCTCGGCCGCGCTGCTGGTCCATGTCTTCGTCGGCTACCCGCTGCTGATGTGGCTGCTGGCGCGCCTGCGGCCACGGCCCATCGCCAGGCGCGACGTGCTTCCGACGGTGAGCATCGTGCTCGCCGTGCATGATGGCGAACGGCACATCCGCAGCAAGCTCGCCAACCTGCGCCAGCTGGACTATCCGGCGGCGCTGGTCGACATCGTCCTCGTCTGCGACGGCTGTCATGACGCCACCGTCGCCATGGCCCGCCGTTCGACCGATCCACGGCTGACCGTGCTGGACCATCCGAACCGCCGCGGCAAGTCGGCCTGCCTCAACGATGCAGTGGCCCTGACGCGCGGTGAAGTGCTCCTGTTCACCGATGTGCGCCAGCGGCTCTCGCCGATGGCGCTCAAGGAACTGGTCGCCAACCTCGGCGATCCCGAGGTCGGCGCGGTCACCGGCGAACTGCACATGGAGAACGTGCGCAGCGGTTTCGCCCAGGGCGTGGATTTCTATTGGCGCTACGAGAAAGGCATCCGCCATGCGGAGAGCCTGTCGGGTTCCACGATCGGGGTGACCGGCGCGATCTACGCCATGCGCCGTTCCCTGTTCAAGCCGCTGCCCGCGGGCACGGTGCTCGACGACGTGCTCGTGCCCATGCGAGTTGCCGCGCAGGGCAAGCGCGTGGTGTTCGAACCAAAGGCCATGGCCTGGGACCAGCCGTCCCAGCAGCCTGCCGAGGAACGCCGTCGCAAGATCCGCACGCTCGCCGGTAACTACCAGCTCATCCAGCTCGCGCCCTGGCTGCTCCTGCCCTGGTGCAATCCGCTGTGGTTCCGCTTCGTCAGCCACAAGCTGCTGCGCCTGCTGGCACCGTGGCTGATCGTAGCCTTGACGATCAGCAGCGGACTCCTGGCGACGCGGCACCCGATGTATGCGGTGGCGTTCGGAGGCCTCGTCTCGGGCCTGCTGATGGTCGGACTCGCCCGCCTGCAGCCGCCTCTCGGACGCCTGCTGCCGCTCCGTATAGCGGTGGCGTTCTTCTATCTCAACCTCTTCGCCGCGCAGGCACTCCTCGCCTTCGCACGCAACCGCAGGCTCCATCTATGGTGAACTCCACTGTCACGCGCGGCGCGCCCGGCATTCGCGGCCGGCTCGGCGAACTCTGTTATTCGAGCGGCCTGTTGCATTCGCTGCAACGCGTCCGCGCGTGGTGGCAACGCGACCTGCGCATCCTCGCCTATCACCGCGTGATGCCCCTGCCCGATCCGGATGTCTATGAATTCGACCTGGAACTGATCAGCACGCCGCCCGCCGAGTTCCGCGAGCAGATGCTGCGGCTGAAGAAGTACTTCCGGCCCATACGCCTCACCGACGTGGTCGCCGCGCTCGACGCGGGTGAAGCCCTGCCGCCCGATTCGGTGGCGGTCACCTTCGACGACGGCTACGACGACAACTACCGCATCGCCGCGCCGATCCTCGACGAAGTGGGCGTGCCCGCCACGTTCTTCGTGTCCACGGGCCACATCGACAGCGGCCGGCCGTACGCCTACGACTGGCTGGTACACATGATCCTGCTCACGAAGGCGCCGAGGCTGGTACTGCCCGAACTGTCGATCGACGTTGCGCTTCCCGCCGATCGATCGCTGCGCCGTCGTATCGCCGGCAATGTATTGCTGCGCATGAAATGGCTGGATGCCCTCGAGCAGACCGCGATGGTCGAGCGCCTGGAATCGGAGTGGAGCATGCCGTCGGCGAGGGCCCGCCCTGCCGATTGCCGGCCGATGACCTGGGACCAGGCACGCGAGATGGAAGCGGCCGGCCTGGAGTTCGGTTCGCACGGCGAGCACCACCGCATGCTCGCGCGCCTCCCGCAGGACGAGATGGAACGCGAGATCCGAGCTTCGAAGGCCACGCTGGACAGCGAGCTGCGCAATCCGGCGATCCTCATGTCGTACCCGGTCGGCGGCGACCGTGCCTACAACGAAGCGGTGATCGCCGCGACGCGCAGGGCCGGCTTCCAGCTGGCCTGCAGCTACATCTGCGGCACCAATGCGGAGCCCAGCGAGAACCGCTACGCACTCAACCGCCTGCCCGTTGAAAGCAACATGGGTCCAGGCTGGTTCGCCGCCATGCTCGCCCTGCCTCAGTTGATGAGCTATCCCACCGCGCCGCACGAGGCCACCGGTCCGAGGGAACAACCATGTTTCCCCTGATCCTGCTATATGTGGTGCTGACCATCATCCGGCCTCAGGACTATGTGCCGGGGCTGGATACGGTGCCGATCCTCCCGGTGGTGCTGCTTCTGGCATTCGCCGCCTGGGTGGTGTCCAAGGAGAAGACCTTCGAGGCGCCGCAGTTCGTGATCCTGCCCGCGTTCCTGCTCATTCTCATGGTCTCGCAGGTGACCAACGGCTGGGCTGGGGGCGCCGTGGACGAACTGGCCCGCTTCGGACCGGTGGTGATCGCGTTCTTCGTATTCGGGGCGTCCTGCAGCACGCAGAAACGCGTGCAGACGGCCATGGCCGTGTTCGTGGCCTGCGCGGCCGTGCTAGCCCTGCACGGCGTCCAGCAGGCGAAGCTGGGCGTGGGCTGGACGGGCATACCCATCGGCGAAGGCAACCGCATCCAGTACGTCGGCATCTTCAACGATCCCAACGACCTGGGCCTCCTGTTCGCCGCCACGTTCCCGATGGCGGTGTTCCTCGGCCGCCGCGGCGCGGGCGCGCTGCGCCTGGTGTGGCTGGCCGCAGCCGTCCTCCTGCTCTACGGCACCTATCTCACCAATTCGCGAGGCGCGATGCTTGCCGTGCTGATCGTCGCGGGCTGCTATATCTGGTATCGCAAGGGCATCGTCGCCGCGGGCATGCTCGGCATCGCGGGCCTGGCGGCGATGAAGGTGCTTTCGTCGCGCATGGATGAGCTGGACGCCGGCGAGGAATCGGCAGCGGGCCGCGTCGACGCCTGGTACTCCGGCCTGGAGATGTTCCGCGAGAACCCGTTGTTTGGCGTGGGCCCGGGCAACTTTACTGAATACAACGAACTTACCGCGCACAACTCCTTTGTGCTGGTGCTGGCCGAGACCGGCTTCATCGGCTTCGTGCTCTGGCTGGCTTTCGTCAGTTACGGCTTCATGATGATGCTTTCGATCGTGCGCCACCGGCGGCCTGCGGATGCCGACCCGGCCCTGGAAGCGTCATGGGCCACCGAACGGCAGATGGCGCTCGCGCTGCTGCTGTCGCTCTGTGGCATGTTCGCCGCGGCCTTCTTCCTCAGCCGCAGCTATATGGTGGTGCTCTACCTGATTGCCGCCATGGTCGCGGGCTACTACGTCGGCGCGCGCCGGCGCTGGCCGGAACTGCCGATGTTCCGCCTTTCGGAAGGCGGATGGCGCTGGGTCCCCGCGGGGGCATGCAGCATATTCGCCCTGTTCGTCCTCGTCGCCGTCTTGTTGCGAACGACATGAAAGCCTACGAAACCCTGCTGCGCCACGTCCTATGGCCCGCCTACGAAGGCGGCCTGCGCCGTCGCGACACGCCACGTTACATGCGCCGCTACGAGCGCGACCAGTGGCTGGGATCCGAAGCAATCCAGGCACTGCAGTTCGAGCGCCTGAAGCGCCTGCTCGACTGGTGCTATCGCGAAGTGCCCTACTACCGGCGCCGGTGGGACGCCGCAGGAATCCTGCCGCGCGACATCCGCAGCATGGACGACTACGCGATGCTCCCGGTCCTCACCAAGGCCGACATCCGCGAGCATGCGGACGAGCTCAAGGCCGCCTCGCTGAAGGATTCGTTGGCCTACAAGGCCACCGGCGGTTCCACCGGCGAACCGCTGCGCTTCGGCTATACCCGCGAGAGCAATGATCGTCGCGTGGCCGTGATGTGGCGCGGCTACGGCTGGGCAGGTTCGCGCATGGGCCGTCGTACCCTGTTCCTCTGGGGCGGCCCGGTGGGCGCGCCCAGCAAGGCACACCAGATGAAGGACCGCGTCTACAATGTCGTGTTCGCGCGCAAGCTGCTGGACAGCTTCCACATGAGTGAAGGCAACATCGCCGGCTACGCCGACGCGATCGATGCCTACCGGCCGGAGATCATCGTCAGTTATGTCGGCCCGCTGGTCCGGCTGGCGGAGTGGCTGCTGGAACACGGCCGCCAGGTGTCCAGGCCGGTGGCGATCATCGGCGCGGCAGAGGCACTGCATCCGTTCCAGCGCGAGATCGTCGAACGCGCCTTCGGCGCGCCGGCGTACAACACCTATGGCTGTCGCGAATTCATGCTGATCGCCTCGGAATGCGAGCATCGCGAGGGCCTGCACGTGAACGCGGACCACCTCGTGGTGGAAACGCTGGACAGCGGGGGCAACCCGGTACACACCGGCAGCGGCGAGGTGGCGATCACCGACCTGTTCAACTATGGCATGCCCTTCATCCGCTACGTGAATGGCGACATGGCGACGCACTCCTCCGCGCGGTGTTCCTGTGGGCGCGGGCTGCCGATGCTGGCGTCCGTGGACGGGCGCAAGCTCGACGCGATCCGCACGCCCGCCGGGCACATCCTTCCCGGCGAGTTCTTTCCGCACATGCTGAAGGACGTGCCTGGCCTGACCCGCTTCCAGCTCGTGCAGCGAAGCCTGGAGCGTCTCGACCTGTCGATCGTGCGCGGCCGCGACTTCGAGGACGCATCGCTCGAGTACATCCGCCGCGAGGTGGCCAAGGTGCTCGGCGACAGCGCTGAACTGCATTGCCATTTCGTCGACGACATCCCGCTCACCCGCAGCGGCAAGTTGCGTGTCACCGTTTCGGAGCTGGTTTCGTGAACATCACCCACTTCGTCGAAAACCTGAACCGGGGTGGCCTGGAGCGCATGGTGCTCGACCTGGTCAAGGAGCAGCATCGCCAGGGCCACAAGGTCCAGGTGGTGTGCCTGTTCGAGCGTGGCTCGCTCGCATGGGAGCTGGACGCGCTCGGCATCCCCGTCTCGGCCTGCAACAAGCGCAAGGGCTTCGACCTGCGCGCGCTCGGCCGCGCCCGTGAACTGATCGCGCGTCACTACACCGAGGTACTGCACACGCATAATGCCGTGGCGCATTACCAGGCCGTGCTCGCGAGCGCCGGCATGGGCATCCGCCAGGTGGTGAACACGCGTCACGGCATGGGTGCGCAGCGCAAGCCCGGGCGGCGCGAATGGCTGTTCCGTCGCGCGCTGGCCGCCACGGACGCGGTGGTGGCCGTGTGCGAAGCGGCGCGCAGCGATGCGGTGCAGCGAGGCATCGCGCCGGCGAAGAAGACCTGCGTCGTGCCGAACGGCATCGTGCTGGACGGCTTCGACGTGGCCTCGGACGCCATGCACGAGCGCCTCACGCGGTTGATCCGCGTGCCACCCGGCACGCGCATCATCGGCACCGTCGGACGGCTCAACTGGGCGAAGGACCAGGCCGGACTCATCCGTGCTTTCCGCATCGTGCGCCATGCCCGTCCCGACACCGCGCTGGTACTGGTCGGCGACGGCGAGCTGCGCGAGACGCTGCGCGCCTGCGCCTTCGATGAAGGCGTGGCAGGATGCGTGCACTTCCTCGGCGACCGCGACGACGTACGCGAGCTGCTCCAGGGCTTCGACCTGTTCGCCTTGTCCTCGGTGACCGAAGGCTATTCCATGGCGCTGCTGGAGGCCTGTGCGGCGGGCCTGCCCATCGTCGCCACCGATGTGGGCGGCAACGCGGAGATCGTGCGCGACGAAGCGACCGGCCGGCTGGTGCCGCCCTGCGATCCCCCGGCGCTTGCCAAGGCGATCCTTGAACTGCTGCATGCCTCCCACCGGGCGGCGAGGCTCGGCCTCGCGGCCCGGGCCTGGGTGGAAACCAACGGCTCCATGCAAGCCATGGCGGCGCGCTATGGCCAGCTCTATTTCGGCGACCTGGAAGCCGCGTCGTGAAGATCCTCGTCGTCACGAACCTGTTCCCGACGCCTTGGGACCCTCGCCGCGGCACCTTCAACCGGCAGCAGTTCCAGCGTCTGGGCGAACGCCACGAGGTCGACGTGCTCACTGCCGTGGATTTCCGCGAGCGCATGGGCGGCCCGAAGGGCGATGCGCAGGTGGCCGGGGTCAAGCGGAGCTACTTCACCTTCTACCACCCGCCCGGCATCGGCCGCTTCCTCAATGCGTTCTGCTTCTTCGCCTGCATGATGTGGCAATGCGGCCGCGAACTGCGCCGCGCCCGCTACGACGTGATGCTGGCTAGCTGGGCCTACCCGGACGCCTCGGGTGCCGCATGGGTCGCTCGCCTGCTCGGCATCCCCTATGTGGTCAAGGTGCACGGCAGCGACCTCAACGTGCAGGCCGAGTCGCGCCTGCGCCGGCCGCAGATCCGCGCCGCCCTGCGCGGCGCGGCCGGCGTCGTCGCCGTCAGCCAGGCGCTGGCCCGCAAGACCATCGCCCTCGGCGCGCGGGTGGACGGCGTGGAAGCGATCTATAACGGCGTCGATACCCGCCTGTTCCACCGCGGCGACCGGATCGCCGCCCGGCAGCGCCTCGGCCTGCCGCCGGAGGTGCCCATCGTCCTCTACGTGGGCAACCTCAAGGCTACCAAGGGCTGCCACGACCTCATCGAGGCCTTCCCGGCGTTGCTGGAACGCCACCACGACGCACGCCTGGTCTATGTCGGGGACGGTGCGAGCCGCGCGAACCTCGAAGACCGCGCGGCGTCGCTTTGCTGCTCCACTGTCGTACGCTTCGCCGGTGCCGTCGACCATGCCGCCCTGGCCGACTGGTTCCGCGCGGCAAACGTGCTATGCCTTCCGAGCCATAACGAAGGCGTGCCGAACGTGGTATTGGAAGCCATGGCCTGCGGGACTCCCATTGTCGCCACCACCGTCGGTGGCATTCCCGAGGTCGTTCCCGGCCACGCGGGCATCCTCGTGCCGCCGCACCAGCCGCACGAACTGGGTGCGGCACTGGTGGAAGCCTTCGAACGCCACTTCGACCCCTCCGCCATCGCCGCCCACGCCGCCACCTTCCGCTGGGACGAAAACATCGATCGCCTCGAGCGCATGCTTGAGGGAGCTGCGGCAGGCCCTGTGGGAGCTTTCCCACAGACTGCCACCCCAACCGGATCGACCAGGCCACATCCCGAACACATGAAGCTGAAACTGAAAAAACACGACCTGCTGGGCCTGCTGCCGGAACACCTCGTCCTCACCCGGACGCGGGACGCCGACCTGCGCTACCTGAGCTTCGACGACGGTCCGGAACCCGGGCACACGCCCCGGCTGCTCGATACGCTGGCAAAGCACGGCGTGAAGGCCAGCTTCTTCCTCGTGGGCGAGAAGATCGAACGACACCCGGACATCGTGAAGCGGATGGTCGACGAGGGCCACATGATCGGCAACCACTCGTACAGCCACTGGTCGTTCCGCAACATGGACCTTGCCAGGCAACTCGACGAGGTGTATCGCACCGACGCCCTGCTGAAGGTGTTCGACGACCGGCCGCACCATCGCATGCGTCCGCCGCACGGATACGTCGGCGCGCAGCTCCTGGCCCACTTCGCCAAGCGGCGGCGCAGCTTCGTGTACTGGTCGTACGACAGCCTGGATTACCAGGACCGTCCGATCGAAGCCCTGATCGACCGCCTGCGCAACGACCCGCCCGCCGCCGGCGACATCGTGCTCATGCACGACGACAGCGACAAGGCAGCCGATGCGCTGGACGTGCTCCTTCCGGAGTGGCTCTCGCAGGGCATGCGCTTCGCCGCGCTGCCGGGAAGCGCGGCATGAGGATCCTCTACCACCACCGTACGCGCGGCCGCCACGTCGAAGGTGTGCATATCCGCGGCATCGTGGGGGCGCTCCGCGAGCTCGGCCACGACGTGGCCGTGATGTCGTTCCCTGGCGCGGACCCCGAGCACGAAACGGCCGCGGCGGCATCCGCCGGCAAGGGCTGGCTGGCCAGCCTCGTCACGAAGCTGCCGGGCATCGTCTTCGAGCTTCTCGAACTGCTCTACAACCTGGTGACGCTCGTGCGCATGGGCCGCGCCTGGCGCACGGCACCGCCCCAGCTGGTGTACGAGCGCTACTCGCTGTTCCTGTTCGCCACGATATGGCTGGCCCGGCGGCGCGGTATCCCGCTGGTTCTCGAGATCAACGATTCGGCCCTGGTCGAACGCGTGCGCCCGCTCGCCATGCGCGGGCTGGCGCGGCGCATCGAACGCTGGTGCTTCAGGCAGGCGACGGGGCTGGTGTTCATCTCCACCTATTTTCGCGACATCGCGGTGAAGGCCTATGACGAGATCGCCCCCTCGGTGATCTCACCCAACGCCGTGGACCTGCCGCGCTTCGATCCGGCACGCTTCGATCGCGAGCAGCTGCGGGCCGAGCGCGGCCTCAGCGGCCGCATCGTCTGCGGCCATATCGGCGTGTTCGCCGAATGGCACGGCGTGGACGGTTTCGTCGAAGCCATCGCGCACCGGCTGGAAAGCGTGCCGGAACTTGCCCTGGTCTTCGTGGGCGATGGCAAAACCTTGCCGGCGGTGCGCGAACTGATCATGGCCCGCGGCCTTTCCGATCGCGTGCTCCTGCCCGGCCGCGTGCCTCACGACGAGGTGGCGAGCTGGATCGCCTGCATGGACTATGCCGTGCTGCCGAATTCCAACCACTACGGCTCGCCCATGAAACTGTTCGAGTTCATGGGCATGGGTGTGCCGGTGGTGGCACCCGATTACGCGCCGGTCGCGGAGGTGATCGCGGACGGACGCACGGGCTGGCTGTTCCCCCGGGGGGACGCCACGGCCTGCGTCGAACGCGTCCTCGAGCTGGCCAGGCGTGCGGATGAACGCAGGCGCGTGGGTGACGCCGCGCGAGACTACATCGCCAGCGAGCGGCAATGGCGCAACAACGCCGAGCAGCTGCTTACCCTGGTGCCGGACGGAGTTCCTTCGTGATCGCCATCGCCTTGCTGGTTTTCGTGCTGGTTGCCGCGGCGCTCGTCACCGTGGCGATCCGCGCACGCAACATGCAGTACTGGTTGTGGGGTTATCTGACCCGGCGCAAGCCGCCGAGGGGCCAGGGCCCGGTACACGTGCTGTTCTGCTTCGTGGACCACTTCGAGCCCAACTGGGGCCGGGTGGACATGGCGACCCAGCGCCGCCGCGTGGACCGCTGGTGCGGCGAATACCGCGCCATGGCCTCGCGCCATCGCGACGCGGACGGACGTGTGCCGCAGCACAGCTTCTTCTACCCGGAAGAAGAGTACGTCGAGGAGCACCTGGACAAGCTCGCCGCGCTCTGCGCGGAAGGTTATGGCGAGATCGAGATCCACCTGCACCACGACAACGATACGGCAGAGAACTTCGTCGCCACGATGGATCGTTTCAACCGGCTGCTGCACGAGAAGCACGGCGCCCTGCCGCGCGATCCCGCCACCGGCCAGCTGCGCTTCGCCTTCATCCACGGCAACTGGTGCCTGGACAATTCACGCGCCGACGGCCGCTGGTGCGGTATCAACAATGAGCTGGTCCTGCTGCGGGAACTCGGCTGCTATGCGGACTTCACCCTCCCTTCGGCGCCCAGCGACACGCAGACGCGGATCTCGAACGCGATCTACTACGCCACGGACGATCCGCAGCGCTGCAAATCGCACGACACCGGTGTGCCGATGCGCGTGGGCGGCGAGCCCGTGGGCGACCTGCTGATCATCCAGGGGCCCCTGGGCCTCAACTGGAAGGACCGCCGCTTCGGCATTGTGCCGCGCATCGAGAACGCCGACGTACGGAAGGGCTGCCCACCGTCGCGCAACCGCGTGGACCAGTGGGTGCGCACGGGCATCCATGTCGAGGGCCGTCCGGAATGGGTGTTCGTGAAGGTGCACACGCACGGCACGCAGGAGCGCGACATGGACACGCTGCTCGGGCAACCCATCGACGACATGCACGACTATCTCGAGTCCGCGTACAACGATGGCCGCGAATACGTGCTGCACTATGTGACAGCCCGCGAGATGTACAACATCGCGAAGGCAGCCGAGGCGGGCATGACCGGCGATCCGGGGCGCTACCGTGACTTCGAACTGCCCAAACCGGGAAAAATCTCAAAGGCCCGGAGGGCCGAGGCCGTGTAGGAGCGTGCCGCGCGCGCGACCGCCTTTCGCGCCGGTTCCCACATTCACGCGCCAACTCCAAGGCCCGGCCTCAAAAGATGTCGCGCGCGCGGCGCGCTCCTACTAGTATCCAGCGGATGTCAGGTCACCCGTCCCGCCTCTTCGCCCGTCTCCGCCGCCATCGCGGCGTGTGGGTGCTTGCGCTGGCGGTGCTGCTGTTCAAGGTGGCGATGTCGACCTTCTGCGTACTGGATGGCCCGCGCGTCGCGTTCGGGGGCGACACGGCCGGTACCGTCGCCGTCGAGGACGACGATTACTGCGTGCTCGGCGAGGCGAGCGGTTGCCACTGCACCTGCGCCCACGCGGTCGCCCTGCCCTCGGTCGCCGCCACCGTTCCCGTTGCCGTCACCATCCTTCCTCCGGACGTCGCGCTGATCGACCCGCTGTCGCCAGCCTTCCTCCGTTCGCCGCTCCGCCCACCGATCGCCTGAAGCCGAACGCTCCGGCCAACGACCGTCCCGAACGGTCGTACCGCTCCGTATTCGATTTCCAGGAGATCCACCATGCTTTTCCTGCGTACCGCGCCCTGGGGCGCCGCGGGCGTGCTGTTTGCCGCCTGCGCCTCGGCAACGTCACCTCCCGACCTGCGAACGGCCCTTCATGCGTTGTGGGACAAAAGCCCGCAAGTTCAGGCCGCGGATGCGCGCCTGCGGGCCGCGCACGAACGTTCCAGGTCCGCGGCACAACCGGTCTATAACCCTTCCCTCCAGCTCGATGGCGAAAACGCCGACGTCGATCGCCGCACGGTCGGCGCGAGCCTTACGCTCGACGTCTTCGGCAAGCGCGAGGCTCGCGTGGCCGAAAGCGACGCCGAACTGCGCGCGCGGGAAGCCCTTTACGCCCTGGAGCGCCGCGATGTCGCACTCGACTGGCTGAAGGCCTGGGTCGGCGTCGTGCTTTCGCGCGAGCAGCGCATGCTGGGCCGCCGCCGCCTTGAACTCATGCACCGGTTCGACACCCTGGCCGCGCAGCGGCTCGCGGTGGGCGATATCAGCAGTCCCGAACGGGACCTGGCAGGGCTGGCATTCGGCGAAGCCCGGATCCAGCAAGCTGAGCTCGAGGCCCGGGAGGCCGACGCCCTGGCGGCGCTCGCCGCGCTCGGCGGCGACGCGGAAAGCGTCCTTCCTGCACTGCCGCCGGAACTGCCGCCTATGCGAAGCCTGCCGCTCGCCGTTCGCGTGGATGAACGCCCCGAGGTGATCGCGGCGCAGGCCGAACAGAATCGTGCCGAGGCGGCGATCGCGGTCGCCGACCGCAGCCGCCGGCCCGACCCGACCGTGAGCCTCACCGGCGGACGCGTGCGTAGCGGTCCACGGACGGATCGTGTGTTGGGCGTCAGCGTGTCGATCCCCTTGCCGGTGTTGAACACGGGCGGCTACGAGGTCGGCGCCGCGCGCGCGGAAGCGGACGCGGCCTTCGCATCGCGGCGCGCCGCCACGCTTCGCTCGGACGCGCGGTTGATGCAGGCGCGTACCACCTACGAAGCCATGCGTACGGCCAGCGAAGGTTTCCGGCAAGGACGTGCCGGTGCCTTCGACGACCGCGCGGAGGTTCTCGACCGGCTCTGGCAGGCTGGGGAAATCGGAACCTCCGATTACCTCGTGCAGTTGAAGCAGAGTCTCGATACGGCCCTCTCCGGCATCGCGCTCGAATCCCAGACCTGGCACGCGTGGTTCGACTATCTCGCCGCCGCCGGCCGCCTGACCGAATGGATCGACACCCCCCAAAAGGATTTCTCGCCATGATGCGCTCCGCCGTTTTCCTCCTGTTCCTGTTCATCGCCTTGCCGGCGTTCGCCCTCGACGAGGGCATCACCGAGAGCATCGCAAGCCTGCGTACGCTCTCCGAGCAGGTGCGTGCGCCCGGCGAAGTGAAGATGGATGCCTACGCCACGGCCCTCGTATCGCCACGGATCGCCTCACAGGTCGTCTCGCGCAAGGCGAAGCTCGGCGATGTCGTGAAGGCCGGGCAGCCCTTGGTCGTGTTGTCCAGCGTGGAGGTGGCGGAAGTCCAGGGTCAGTTGATCGTCGCCAGCCAGGACTGGGCGCGCGTGGCCTCGCTGGGGCCGCAAGCCGTCTCCGCACGCCGCTACAACGAGGCGCTGGTGCAGCGCGACCAGGCCCGCGCCAAGCTCAGGGCGTATGGCCTTTCCGAAGGGCAGATCGCCAGCCTGGTAAAACGAGGCTCGTCCGCCGCCGACGGCAGCTTCGAATTGCTGGCCCCGCAGGCTGGACGGGTGACGACCGACGACTTCGTCGTCGGCGAGCACATTGAGCCGGGCCGCGCACTGTTCACCCTTGCGGCGGAGTCGTCGGTCTGGGTCGAAGCACGCATGGCGCCGGGCCCGGCCGAGCAGGTGCGCGAGGGCGCGGCCGTCACCGTGCTCGCGCATGGCAGCGAGCTCGAAGGGCGGGTCATCCAGCGATCTCACCAGATCGATGAGAAGACGCGCACGGTGAACCTGCGCATCCGCGTCCCCAACGAGCGGGACCTGCTCCACCCGGGCGAGCTGGTGGAATGCCGAATCACGGTCCGTTCGCAGATACGGCAACTCGCCGTGCCAGCCGAGGCCGTAGTGCTCTTGCAAAACCAGCCCACCGTCTTCGTCCGCGGCAAGGCCGGCGAGTTCGAGCCCGTGCCCGTTGAAGTCGGGGATACGCGCGACGGCTGGACTGCGATCAGGCACGGCCTGGCTCCCGGCATGCCGTACGTGAGCCAGGGAGCTTTCACTCTGAAGGCCCGGATTCTCCGCTCGCAGCTGGGAGAAGAATGATGTTCGAACGCCTCGTCGCCCTCTCGCTCAAGTACAAGCTGCTGGTGCTCATCGCGTTCCTGGTCGTCGCCGGGTTCGGCTATCGCGCCGTTCGCACGTTGCCCATCGATGCCTTCCCGGACGTCACCCCCGTGCAGGTCAACGTCTACACCGAGGCCGCGGGGCTTGCCTCGGAGGATGTCGAGCAACTGCTCACCATGCCGATCGAATCGGCGCTGGCCGGTCTGCCCAAAGTGCAGGAGATCCGTTCGGTCAGCCTGTTCGGCCTGTCCTACGTGTCGGTCTATTTCGAGGACGACATGGACATCTATTTCGCGAGGCAACTGCTGAACGAACGCCTGCAGCAGGTGGGCGACCGCTTGCCGGAAGGCTACGGAAAGCCAGAGATGGGGCCCAACACCTCGGGCCTCGGCCAGGTGTTCTGGTACACAGTGGAGCGCTCCGGCGACAGCCGGGATAGCGCACCGTCCGACATGGACCTGAGAACGCTGCAGGACTGGACGATCAGGCTGATCCTTCGTACGGCGCCAGGTGTCGATGATGTCACCTCTTGGGGTGGCCAGCAGAAGCAGTACCAGGTGCGCGTGGACCCGATGCGGCTGATTGCCCACGGTCTCGGCTTCAAGGACGTCATCCAGGCGCTGCAGGCAAACAACGCGCAGGTCGGGGGCAACTTCATCGACGTGGGGCGCGAGCAGTACCTGGTGCGTGGGTTGGGCTTGGTGAAGAACAGCGAAGACATCGGGAATATCGTGCTGAAAAGCGAGGATGGCACGCCCGTCTACGTGCGCGACGTGGCGGAGGTCGTCGAAGCGGGTGCGCCGCGCACCGGCGCCGTGACGCGGGACGGCAAGGAAGTCGTGCTCGGCCAGGCCCTCGCACGGATCGGAGAAAATGCCAGGAACGTGGTCGACGGCGTGAAGGCGCGACTGGAAACGGTGAAGCAGGCCCTGCCCGGCCGGCTGGTGGTGAAGCCGGTCTACGAGCGCACCGACCTCGTCGACGCGGCAGTCGGTACTGCCATGCGCGCACTGATCGAAGGCTCGATCCTGGTGGCCCTGGTCCTGTTTCTGTTCCTCGGCGAACTGCGCAGCGCGCTCGTCGTCGTGATCGCGCTCCCGCTGGCCATGCTGATCGCCTTCATCTGCATGGAACAGGCGGACATCTCGGCCAACCTGATGTCCCTGGCCGGTCTTGCGATCGGTATCGGCATGATGGTGGATGGCGCCGTGGTGCTGGTGGAGAACGCGTATCGCATCATGGCCGAACGGAAGGCACGCGGGGAAACGGTGGACAGGACGGCCGCCGTGCTCGCCGCCGCGCGCGAGGTCGCCTCGCCCATCGCCTTCGCCATCCTGATCATCATCGTCGTCTTCCTGCCGCTGTTCAGCCTGGAGGGACTGGAAGGAAAGCTGTTCAAGCCGATGGCGTTCAACATCGCCTTCGCCATGACCGGGTCCCTGTTGCTTTCGCTGACGCTGATTCCCGTGCTCGCCGCGACGGTCCTGAAGCCGGGCGAGGAGAAGGACACGCGCCTCGTCGCGTACCTGAAGCGGGCCTACGCGCGCATGCTCGGCTGGTCGCTGGCCCATCGCAAGGCAGTGATCGCCATGGCAGCGGCCTGCCTTGCCGGCGCCCTCGCCCTGTTTCCTTTCCTGGGCAAGGAGTTCATGCCCAACCTGCGCGAAGGCGCGATCATGTGGCGCATCACCTCCATTCCATCCGCATCCCTCGACGAATCGATCGCGATCTCCCGGCAGGTGGCCGAACGGATCAAGGCGAGGTTCCCGGAAGTCGAAACGACCCTCGCCATGATCGGCCGGGCCGAGAAGGGTGAAACCGCCGACGTCAACTACATGGAGGTATACACGCCGCTGAAGCCGAAGACGCAGTGGCGGGACGGCCAGACGCTCGAAGGCATCGAGGAAGCCATGCAGGAGGAGCTTGCCGGACTGCTGCCGACGGCCGTGGTCAGCTATACCCAGCCTATCCAGATGCGCATCGAAGAACTCATCTCCGGCGTCCGCGCCACGCTCGCGCTGAAACTCTACGGCGAGGACCTGGCGCAACTCGACCGGCTGAGCACCCGGATCAAGGATGTTCTTGCCGGCATCCCGGGCGTGGCCGACCTTTCCCTCGAAGCCAATCTCGGCAAGCCGCAGATCCGCATCGAGGTGGACCGCGTCGCCCTCGCCCGCTACGACCTCACCGCGGAGGACGTCCTTACCGTCGTGCGCAACGGCGTGGGAGGCGAACCCGTCGGTACCGTGCTCGATGGAGTGAAACGCTTCGACCTCACGGTTCGTCTCGACGACGCGAGCAAGGCCTCGGTGCAGGACGTGGAACGGATCCCGCTGGGTACGCCTTCGGGTGCCCTGGTCCAGTTGAGCCAGGTCGCGAAAGTGAGCACGGCGGAAGGCTACTCGTTCATCCGCCGCGAACAGCTTCAACGTTATGCCGTGATCCAGATGGATGTGCGCGGCCGCGACATCGACGGTTTCGTCCAGGACGCCAACGCCGCCATCGTCCGGGAAGTGAGCCTGCCCACCGGCTACTACACCGAATGGGGCGGCGCCTTCGAGAACCAGCAGCGTGCCCTCGCCCGCCTCGCCGTCATCGTTCCTGTCACCATCCTTTTCATCTTCATCCTGCTCTACACCGCCTTCAACTCGGCGCGTTATGCGGCCCTGATCCTCGCCAACGTCCCGTTCGCGACTATCGGTGGCGTCGTGGGCCTGTTCGTCACCGGGCAATACCTGTCGGTGCCCTCGGCCATCGGTTTCATCGCCGTGTTCGGCGTAGCCATGCTCAACGGCATCGTGCTGGTCAGCTTCCTCGACCAGCAGAGGCGCGCGGGACACGATGTTCGCGAAGCGGTATTGAGGGGCACGGCTCTGCGCCTGCGTCCGGTCCTCATGACGGCGAGCGTGGCCATTCTCGGTCTCGTCCCGATGCTTCTTTCAAGCGGCGTGGGAGCCGAGACCCAGCGCCCGCTGGCAACGGTCGTGGTCGGCGGACTGGTCTCGTCCACCCTTCTGACGCTGTTGCTGCTTCCCGTCGTCTACGACTGGATGGAAAGACGGAAGCACCCGTGATGATGGAGTCGTCGCTATCCGGCGTAGCGAAATGCAAAGCCGTAGTAGCGGTCGAGAGAAAGCTCCGGATGGAACGGGACCATGCAGGAGCGCTGCTGGTTCTCCCAGCGATCCTGCAGCTCGTAACCCAGCGAAGAGAGACCGCCGAGGAACTCGCGCTCGGCGGTCACCCGGTAGGGACAGCATGCCGTGCCGATGTTCTGTACCGTGAAATACGACTCCCTCATATGCACCGGCACGGAATTGAGCAAGAGGAACCGCGGCTTCGGCTGCATGCCGGCCAGGGCCTCGGCCAGCGAATAGCGCAGGTACTGGAGCGAGCCGGCCGCGAAGAGCACGTCGGTGCCGGCAGCTTCCGAGACCTCACCGGCGAAACGCAGCCGCCGCGCAGGGTCGTGCTCCGTAGCCCAGCGCTCTCCCGCGGCGTTGACCGCCGGGACGTCCATCACCGTCCACCTCAGCCCCTGCGGGTAGGTCAGGAG
>NZ_JBPGXO010000055.1:0-24096 GCF_056755555.1 Luteibacter sp. SVR4-7G
GCCCAGCGCTCTCCCGCGGCGTTGACCGCCGGGACGTCCATCACCGTCCACCTCAGCCCCTGCGGGTAGGTCAGGAGTTTCTGGTAGGCGTAATAAGCGATACCGATATGCCCTCCCAGGTCGAACACGCTGCGGGCGCCCTCGGCGAACCAGCGGCCAAGCCAGTAGATCATCGGATAGTCGTTGATGAAGATGCGGTGCGTCCGGTCCCGGTAGAGTTCGGCCGACTCGCTGTTGTCGTAGCCGACGGCGTTCGCAGGCGGAATGCTCGCCTGCGCCTCGTCGAAGCTGCGGTACACGCCGCGGTACAGATGATGCGTCAAGGCATGGTGGGCGAAGAACGCCTTCCTGTAGCGGGCCTCGAGGAAGGTTCGAACCAGCGGCAGCCGTGCCGTCGCCTCCTGGTACGGCCGGGCGCCGACTTGCGCGTTCATGGGATCTCCGGGAACGGTTGGGGCGACTCCAGATTGCGCCACTACTCCCCGCCTGCCCATAACACCGGCGTCTAGACCGTCCGGCCTACGCGGTCGTGAAGCGGTCGTTAACCCGATGCCCTTCGGGGCGGCCGTCCGCCGGGGTCACCCTTGCTTGCGCGCCCGCAGATCCTTCCGGACACGATGCAGGCTGCGGTAGATCCAGCGCACGGGCGCGTACACGCGGAAACCTGCGGTCGCACGCGTGGGGCGTACGACGTAGAGCGAGGCGCAGGGTTCGCAACGCGTGGAAAGAAGACGTTTGTATTGGTTGTCGCCATAGCCGAAGCTGATGCGTTCGCCCGGGAACCGGTCGATCAGGGCGCGGACAGCCTGGAACACAGCGACGGAACCGATCCCCACTTTCGCCACCTCCTCGTCATAACCCAGGTCGTCGACCAGGTAGGTGCCGCCGATGCGATAGCCATGGACGTAAGCGAGCGGACGCCCGTCCCGCACGACGACGTGGCCGATGAGGTGACCGGCGTCGGCCAGTCGGCGGAACAGCGCGACGCGTTCGGGCGCTTCCCAATCGATAGGCAGCTCTTCATGGTGCCAGGTGCGTGCGTACACTTCGTTCATGAGCCGGCAGTATTCGGCCATGCCTTCGCCGGTATCGAACACGTGGAGGGCGGCGTCGCCGCCTAGCTTGCGATAAGCGCGTCCCACGCGCTGTAACTGGTCGGCCCTCTGCTTCTTCCCCATGCCGGCGAGCCATGCTTCGGACGAAGGCTGCGGATCTATCGACCAGTGCACCTGGTCCAGCAGATTGGCCGCCACGGTACGGAACCCGCCGTGCCCGCACAGCACCCTGGCGAAGCGGTTCGGCAGGTCCGCTTCCTGGATGCGTACGACGCTGATGCTCATGTCCCCGGCAAGCTGCCGCGCAGCAAGCAATTCGACGATGTCGCGGTCCGCGTCTCCCGCCACCACGCCTGCGCCAAGGAGACGAAGGGCCGCCCCCCGGTAAAGGCGCAAGCGCCTCCCGCCAAGATCGAGCCGTGCCGTGTGCTCGATGGCGAGCAGCGGCACGTAACCCGCTACCCGCTTCGCGCCGTCCCGAACCACCACAATGTGCGGCACGGTCCCATCATGGCGGCTGATCACTTCGTATTCGACCCAGTCCGGATGCTGCACGATGCCGCTGGCCGCCCCCGGCTGCTCGGCCGCCTGCGCCAGTTCGTCGCGCAGCGCGCGCAGTTCGTCGAGGGTATGCACGGTGGAGCACACGTACGTCATGGGCTGGCCTTCGCCACCGGCGGATGGACTGATTCGAGGATGCGGACGAGGAGGCGCCCGGGCGGGCCCAGGCGCCGGCTGATGCCGGTCATCAATTGGAAATCGTCGCCCGTCCAATAGCGCACCAGCATGCTTCCTGGCACGTACAAGGCCATGAACACCGCCGCACCGACGAGGAAGCCGAGCCGCGAAGGCGTAGCCGCAGTGGCAGCCCAGGCGGCCAGCGTGGCGACGAGGCCCACGGCGAACAGGCGCGCCATCGCCGCAGCGGGCAAACCGCCGCTGGTGGCCTTGCGCAGATAATGGATGGCGAGGGCCATTTCGACCACGCGCGTCCCGGCATAAGTGATGACCGCGCCTGCCAGCCCGAAGGACGGCACGAGCGAGACACCGAGGACGGCATTGGCGACCAGCGCGACGACGGCGATGCGAATCCGGTCGTCCTGCCGGTCCACCACGGTCTGGAACGCAGCGATGCCGTTGCCGATGAGCAATAACCCGCCGAGCACGAGGGTGGCCTCGATGGCGGGAATGGCATCCACGTAGCGGGTGCCGTACATGAGCCGCACGATCTCGGGGGTGGTCACCAGGCCGAGCCCCGCGATGGCGATGCCCACCGCCCAGTAGAACCGCGTGGCTTCCGACAGGAAGCGCGCGGCGCGCGCGGTGCCGCTCTCGCCATAGGTCTTTGCCATGTACGGCAGCAAGGTGGATGTGAGACCCACCGAGAACAGCTGCACCGCCCCCCGGGTGAGCGTACCCGCGATCGCGAAATAGCCCACGGCCACCGACCCCGTAAAGGTGGTCAGCAGGAAAACCTCGATCGTGCCGACGCGGAACGACCCCATCAGCACCAGGGCGGCCGTAAGGCGCAGATGGCGGTTCACGCGCGCCGTCACAGGCGGCGGGATGGGTCCGCTCTCATACGGACGGCAGCAGCGCCGGTAAGCCATCCGGTTGATGAGGTTCAGCAGCAGGCAGGCGACGGCGAAGAGGGCGACGAAGGTGACCAGGTCGGCATGCATGAACATCGCGGTGAGGACGAGCAGCATGCCCACGATGCCGCCGACGACGGTGGCGATGGCTTCCGGCTCGAAACGTTCCTGGCCTTTGCCGACGGCTACGAGCATGGCGTAATTGGCCTTGGCCACCACGGCTACAACGACGAGTCCCATGATCGGCAGCAGGGAGCCATCCCACTCCGAGGGACGGAAAAGCCAGCCAACGATGACGAACAAACCGATGACGACGACGGAGCTGACCGTCTGGATGCGCGAGAAGCGCGCGGCGAGGTGCGAAGCGAGGTCCTGGTCGCCCATGCCGTCCGCTTCGGCGATGAACTTCGTCGACGATGTCGTCAGGGCGTGGTTCGAACAGACGATGAGCCAGCCGCAGAGCCACACCGTGAAGGCGTAACGGCCGAAATCCGAGGGACCGAGTGAACGGGCGATCCATACGCTCATCAGCAGCCCGAGCGCGTACTCGATGTACGTGGACACCGTGACGATGCCGACGCTGCGCAGGACGGCGAGGCGGCGGCTCATGGCGAGGCGCCTTCGCGGCGCTGGGTTCCTGCCTTCGCAGGAACGACGCTTGCGCCCGCGCCGGACGGCTGGGCCATCATCCATTGCGCCACGCCGGCGCCGCGGTTGTTCCAGTTGAAACGGCGGACGGTATCCGAAATCGCGGCACAGGAAGGGTCATAGGATGCCTTCAGTGCAGCGAAGCGCTTCTTCAGCGCCGCGGCATGCGCCGGATCCTTTTCGAAGTACCACGCGGCTGCGACCGGAAGCCCGAGCTCCACGTTGTGTCCGTCGCTGTACCAGCCCTCGCTTTCCTGGATTTTCATCAGCGCGGGCGTCTTGGCCTGCGAAGACGACCAGTACCAGGCGATGAGGCCACCCGGCCCCGAACAACTGTTGCGCCAGTCGTGCGGCGAGACGAGCAGGTCTGCGCCTATCCAACCGTACCGCTCGAGGTAGCGGCCGAAATCCACGATCATGTCCGGGATCCGCTCGTCCGCCGTGACGAGCCAGGCATGCCACAGGCCGTCGATGATGTTCTCGCTCATCCAGGGAGACGCGCCGCGCACGTCGTCGGCACCTTCAGGGTCGTTCTCGTGCACGTTCCAGCTGTTGCGCCAGGAACCGTCGTCGCCCAGGCCGTCCGGGTTCGCGCGCTGGTGGTCGTAGAGCCAGCCCACGCGTGCATCGATGCGCTTGCGGTACGTGGCGTCTCCAGTCAGTTCGTAGGCAGCGACGGTCTCGACGAGGCCGAGGCCTGCGAGGCGTTCGGTGAAATAGTCCTTCGGATGGCGGTAGGGCCCCGGTGGTCCGTTCCAGCCGCCGCTTTCCCAGAGGTCCGCCATCTTCGCGACGGTGGCCGCATCGTGCATCGAATCGTCGCCGCTCAGCGCGACGGCGAGCAGGATCGGCTCGATGTAGACGTATTTCACGTCGCAGGGCTTGCCGTCGGGAAGCCATCCGCCGCCGCACGACGGGCTCACTGGCAGGCCGTCGCGCTTGATGCCGGCCATGTACCAGCGGTAGCTGGCTTCCGCGGCTTCGAGATAATCGGCGCGGCCGGTACGCACGTAGGCTTTGAACAGGGTCGACGGCCGGTCGAACAGCCAGGCCGTCGTGTCCTTCGTGGGCATGGCGGCCGCCCAACGGAACTGCGCGTCGACGTAGCGGGCATAGGGCTCGTCGCGCGATGCCACTGATTGAGGACCGGCGATGAGCGACGCCGTGAGCCATTCCGGCGTGAGTGTCGCGAGCGCGGCCGGCTTGCCGTCGACGAGGCCCTCGCCATACGGCCAGCCCGCCGCGTTTTTAGTGCGCGGGGCATCGAAGGAAAACGCATAGCTGCCGGGAGGACCGTGGAACTGGACACGCACGGCGCGGATGCTGCCGTCACGGAAGTGCCAGCTGAGCATGGTCTTGACCGCGATGGCCACCTCGCTCCCATGCTCGTCGAGCACGCGTACCTGGGCGGTGTCGTGCAGGATCCCGGGTGGCACGGGAATACCGGCCGTGACCGCCAGATCGTTACCCTTCCCCGCCCATCGGCGGACGTCGATCTTCCGGGCCGAGGCGGAAGCCGTCGACGGGGCCGCCTCGGCAGGTGTCGACGCGAGTGCGAAGGCCAGGAGGCAAGCGAGGACGATCAGGATGTGGCGAAGGAGCATCGGAGAACCGGAAAGTGACGGTGAGTCCGTCGCGCGCAGGACGAGCCTGCGCCGGCGGGCATTCGTGAAAGCACGGGCGCTCATGCCACCGACGCGGTGCGGAGGCTGCTTCCTGCGAGGTGGTATTCCCAGGCCAGGGCCGTGCGCACGATGACGTCCAGGTCGTCATAACAAGGCTGCCAGCCGAGTACCTCGCGAAGCCGGTCGCTTCGGGCGATCAGCTTGGGGATGTCGCCGGGGCGGCGCGGAAGCTCCACCACGTTGAGGCGATGGCCAGCAGCACGGGCCACGGCATCCAGTACTTCGCGCACGCTGTACCCGTGCCCGTAACCGCAGTTGAGCGTGAGGCATTCGCCGCCGGAACGCAGATGATCCAGCGCGCGCAGATGCGCCGCGGCGAGATCTTCGACGTGGATGAAGTCGCGTACGCCCGTGCCGTCCGGCGTGTCGTAATCGGTCCCGTAGATCGAGACCGCGGGACGCTTGCCTACTGCGTGCTCGCAAGCCACCTTGATAAGCAGGGTGGCTTGCGGCGTGGAATGGCCGATCCGCCCCAGGGGATCGCAACCCGCCACGTTGAAGTACCGGAGGATGACGTGCCGCATGGCCCCGGTGGCGCACCAGTCGCGCAGCATCGTCTCGGACATCAGCTTCGAGGTGCCGTACGGGTTGGCCGGTCGCGTGGGCGTATCCTCGTCCGCCACCCCAGCCTCGGTCGTACCGTAAACCGCTGCCGTGGAGGAGAAGATGAACTTGTCGACGCCGGCCTGGGCGCAACAGGCAAGCAGGTTCCGCGTGTTCCCGGTGTTGTTCCCATAGTACTTCAGCGGATCGCTCACCGATTCCGGCACCACGGTATGCGCGGCGAAGTGAAGCACCGCATCGACACGGTGTGCCTCCAGCACCCGCGACACGAGTTCGACGTCGCCGGCATTGCCCTCGACGAACGAAGCCCCTCTGACCGCTTCGCGGAAACCGGTGGAGAGGTTGTCGATCACCACCACCCGATCGCCGCGCTCCACCAGCTGCTGCACCGTGTGGCTGCCGATGTAGCCGGCGCCGCCCGTGACGAGGACCGAGTTCATGCGTGCCTCCCGGCGACGGCCGGCGGAAAATTGCGCGTCAGCCAGCCACCGATGCCTTCGAGGAGTCTTGCCCGGTCGCCGGTCAGGATGTAGGTATGATCGGTTTCCGCGACGTAGCGCGTGGTCACCGCCGGATGGTCCATCACCCTGCCGAAGCACTCGCGGAACTGCCGCGCGTGGTTGAAGTAATTGCTGATGCCGCCGGAGTAGACGAGGTAAAGCTTCATGCCGCGCGCCACCATGCCGGTGAAGTCGGCGATGACTTCCTCGCGCGGTGCCGGCGCCACGGCGAACACGGGCTCCGTAGGGGCCTTGGCGGCAGCCGCCTTGTTCCCCGATCCGCGAGTGACGAGACGCGCCCAGCGGCCCGGATCGACCAGTCGTGGAAGATAATGGCGAAGCTTGTAGCCCAGGGTGCGATACGCGTAACCGTCCAGGAACACCGCGCCGGAGACCCGCGGATCCGTGGCGGCGACGATGTGCGCGTTCTGCGCGCCCGAACACAGCCCCACGAGCACGAAGCGCTCGCAGCCGGCCCTCTCCTTGAGCAGGTTCATCGCGTCGTCGAGATCGGCGCATACCTGTTGCGTGCGGGTGAGCCCGCCACCCGTGGCGCCGCTGTCGCCGAGCGTGGAGAGATCGAAACGAAGGGTGGGATAACCGGAAGCATTGAGTTGCCGGGTCAGTTCCACATGCAGGCGGAACGGGCCGATGCGATGGACCAGCCCGGCATTGAGCACGATCACGCCGGTGTCTCCCGTCGCTCCAGCAGGTACGCCGGCAATCCCGACCAGGTGCCGGCCGCGGCCGAAGCGATGAGCTTCCTCGCGCATCACGCACTCTCCTTGAGACGGCCGGCGACAGCCTGGATAAGCGGCTGGGAAAGGATCGCGGTTTCCAGCCGGCGCAGGTCGTCCCATGGCGTGGGCGGGGAAATCGGAGTGATCTTGCCCCGCAGGGGAGCGAGCCGGTCCCAGCGCGTTGCCTGCTCCGCAGGCAACGAGTCCAGCACGAGCGTCGGCACGCCCGGCGCGCTGACCGCCAGCGCGGACAACTGGCCGCGCAGGCGCCCGGCAACGGCGAACCCCAGCCATTGCTCGGCTACGTCGGCATGGCTGCGAGGACGCGTGAAGCGTTCGGCGTCCTCACGCAGGGCGGCCTGCATGGCGTCGAGCGCGGCGACGTACTCGTCGCCGTCGAGGACGGGATCCCATGCGATCACTTCGCTGAACCGGGCGCGCTCCGCGGCACACATCGCGATGCTGCCGCCAAGCCGGGCTCCGAACGCAGCGACGCGATCGACGCGGGCGCGCGTGCGCAGCTCGGCGGCGGCGACCACCGTATCCGCGACGCAGCGATCCCAGTCCACGTCCGCGCTACCTCCCGAAGAGTCGCCCGTCCCGTGATAATCGAAACGCAGCACGGCAAGCCCCTCCCTCGCCAGGGACTGGGCCAGCTGGCGATAGAGGCGATGGCAGCGGATCAGGTCCTGTCCCAGCGGCGCACACATCAGCACCGCCCGGCGCGCCGGGAATTCCGGTGCGTGGTACATGCCGAAGAGGCCGTCCCCGGGGCCGAAGAAGAATGGCAGCTCCGCGTCGGGTCGCATGCTCATCGCCGGTACACCACGCCGATGAAGATGGCATTGGCGCGATAGTCCTGGCCCGCCGCGGTGCTGCTCCGCCTCTCGCGGGCGACCGATATCTGCCCGCTCCAGTGCTGGTTCCACTGCTGGGTGAGGTTCAGTCCCATACGCACCGTGGTGTCCTTGCGGTCGATGGTCCGGTAGGTGAGCTTGTCCCCCACGAAGAAGCCATTGAGGGTAACCGTCGGGCGCAGGCGGTAACCGATGCCAATGCTGACGCCGCGGTCGATCTGGTCGAAGGTGCGGTCGTTGAGGTAGCGGAGCTTGCTGAAGGAAGGCGACACCGTCAGGGTCAGGCGATCGCCACGCCAGTTCCACGTGCCGTCGAGCCGGCGCTCTTTGTAGACGTCCGATCCGATGACGGCACTGCCGGTCCCGATGCCCGTACCGCCACCGCTTCCGAGACCGCCCGTACCGGCGAACGGGTCGATCGGTTCCACCGGGTCGGCGACCGTGCCGATGCCGAACGCGCCGGGTGTCGTGATGATGTCCTGCGCGGCGTCGGCGTACTGGTAGGCGCCGGTCAGGGTGAACGTGTTGCGCGGCGTCGGGTCCCAGCCCAGGCGCATCCGCACCAGCGGCGCCGATGCCGTGCTGCCGCCGTCGAATTCCAGGCGGCTCCCGCCCACCAGTACATCGGCGTCAAAGTGCGCCAGCGTGCTCGTGTATCGGAGGAAGGCTTCCTTGCGATCGTAGTTCGCGTCATCCGGCTGGTTGTCGAAGTCAACGCGCTGAAACTCGACATTGCCGGAAAGCGTGTCGGTAGGGCTGAGATCGCGGAACACGCGAAATGCCGCCAGCCCCCGCGACGAATCGAAGTCGTCGACCTTCGAGGCATAGCTGTTGATGTAGCGCAGTTCGAACTGGCCGCGTGCGGCCTCGCCGAAACGCATTCGCAGGGTCGGTCCCAGCACCAGCACGTTGGTCTGCTGCTGGTTGTCTGGCGAATCGCTGGACAACTGGTCCACCGGTTGCACGCCGGCGTAGTCTTCGACCGAGAAGTCGAGGCGGTCCTGCGCGATCGTCCAATTGCCGAGGCCCGCCAGCTGCGTCTGCAACTGGGAGTCGAAATGGTTCTGCAGGTACTTCCGGTATTCGACGGTGCCGGACACATTGGCCTGGAAGGTCGAGCCCATCTGGGTGAACTGGAATGTGCCACCCGGGGTCAGTACGTTCTCGCTGACCGGATTGTCCGAAGAAAGCGCGATGTTGTTGCTGTGCTCGACGCCGGCATAGAGCGTGTAGTTGAGCGTTCCCGCCAGGGCTGCCGACGGTGCCACGGCGACAAGCGCGGCCAGGGCTGCGGGAAGCGCGTTGCGACGCGAAGGAAGCTTGTGGCGGCCGGGTTCGCGCGCAAGCGCGCTTCCCACATTCCCTTGGCAGTCGTCCCGCATGATCCCTCCCCTGTGCCCCGGGATCGTCCCGGGGCCGCGCTTACGGCGATTGATTGAACACCACCCCGGCGAGCTTCGCGGGGTCGAAATTGGCGACGGCCTGGTTGATCGCCGCGGGCGTGTCGCGCCCATAGCCGGCCACCAGGACGACGTAGTCGGCAAGGTCCGAAAGGATTCGCGCGTCGGGCGATCCCTTTACCGGCGGGCCGTCCAGGAAAAGGTAGCGATCCGAATAGCGGCAGCGCAGCGAATCGAGTACCGCGCGCATGCGGAACGAGGAGAAATATTCGCCGGTGTTCTCCCGCGCGCGTCCGGCCGGAATAAGACGAAGGCGCGGCACGCCGGTGGGGTACATGATCGATGCGATGCCCCGGGACGGATGCTCGAGGAAATCGATCAGGCCGCCGGTACGCGGCTCCACGCCGAACGCCTTGTGCTGGTTCGGATAGCGCAGGTTGCAATCGATCAGCAGGCTGGTCTTCGATTCGTCGAAGGCAAACGCCGCTGCGAGGTTGCGCGCCACGAAGCTGCCGCCCGAGCGCGGACTCACCGCCACCACCATGGTCACGAAGTTGTGCTCGCCGGCCATCTCGAGCAGGCGCGTGCGGATCCCGCGGAAGGCGTCGGACTGCTGGCGCACCGAGTCCTCGCGATGGATCAGGCGCTTGCGCTCGCAGTCGATGGGAGCCAGCGACCCGCCTTCTTCGCGCATCCGCGCGATGGAGTGGCCGGGAGACGCATGCGCCTCACCCTGGCGGGAGGCGACGACGTCGCCGAGCTCGATGTTGTCAGCGGCCATCTTGTTCATCGTCAACCCTTCATCCTCAGCCAGAACACCAGGAGGTACACGGCGCCGACACCCGCGACTATCACGGCGAGCATCATGTTGTGCAGTTGGTCGCGGCGGCGGTCGCGCGGCGTGGGATAGAACGGGATCGTCGCCAGCACGGGGAAGCCGGTGGCGCGCTCCAGCTGTGCGACGGAGCGCACGCGCGGATCGAAGCGCGCCACGGCGAACAGCAGTCCGAACGGAATCGCCAGCGACAACGCCAGGCCGGCCAGGCTGAAGTGCATGAAACGCAGCCCGGACGGAACCAGTGGCATCATCGCGGGATTCTGCACGAGGAAGGTCAGGCCGCGCTGCTCGGCATCGAGGTTCATCGACACGCGCGCGTTCTCGCGGCGCTTCAGGAGATCCTGGTAGACGTCGCGGTTCACGGTGTAGTCGCGGGTGAGCTCGGCGGTGACGTTCTCGGAATTGGCGATGCGCTTGCTGCGCTCCAGCTCGGACTGCAGCATCGCCTCGCTGGCGGACACGCGGGCGGCGCTTGCGGCCGCGTCGCTGCGCACGGCGGAAAGCTGCAGACGCATCTGCTGGTACACCGGGTTCATCGTCACCGCGTGGTCCAGGGGCATCGCGCCGCCGAGGGTCCGCTGCGCGTCGGCCGCCTGGGCCTGCTTGCGCAGGTCCTCGATCTGGTGCCGGATGCGCACGACATCCGGATATTCGTCCGTGTAATTAAGCCTCAGCTTGTCGAGCTGGCCTTGCAGATCGGCCAGCTGGGTCTGGTAGATGCCCCCGACCGTCTGTACCGCGTTCACTTCCGACTCTCCGCTCAGCTGGGACGAGAGCGCCGCGGCCTGCGACTGCTTCTGCATGTAATCCATGCGGTTGTTTTCGATCTGAGTACGCAGCTGGCTGATGCGCGCGTTGGTGTCGGTCTCGCTGCCCGGGCGAGCATCGGCGTTGCTGTCGCGATACGCTTTCAGCTTGTCTTCCGCGTCGGTGAGCTTCGTGCGGTAAGCCTCGACCTGGCTGTTGATGAACTCGTAGGCTTCGCGGCTCTCTCGCTGTTTCGAGGCGAGGCTTTCGCTGATGAACAGCTGGCCGAACGCGCGGGTGACTTCGAAAGCGCGCTTGGGGTCGGAGTCGAAGTAGCTGATCGTGATGAGGTTGTCGCGATTGTTGACGACCTTCGTCCGCGCCTTGATGCCTTCCACGATCTTGTCGCGCTCCAGCGGGGAAGGATTGCCGGCGAGCCAGCCGCCGGTCGCCAGGATCTGGTCGAGCACCTTGCGACTGAAGATCACGTCACGGGCGATGCCTGCGCGGTTCTTGTTCGCCGTGGCCGAGGCAGCGCCTTCCATCAGCGGCGTGATGATGCTGGCTTCCTGGGCGAGGATGGTCGTGGAGGCTTCGTATTTCTTCGGCCAGACGGAGCCGACGCCGAGGGCTGCGAGGGCGATCAGCGCGAACATCACACCCATCGCTATCCGCCGCCTGCGCGCTTCGCCTACCAGTGCGGGCAACATGCCCGAGAGAGGAACGAGATCCGAGCTCATCGAATTACCCCTTGCATCCGCCTGAGGCGGCGTCGTTCAGAAAGCGCGCTGCGGGACGGTGATCACGTCACCGGGCTGCACCGGATAGTTGTTCGCCAGATCGCCCTGCTGGAGGATCTTTTCGAGCCTCACCGCGTACGACTGCGTCTCGCCGCCCTGGTTGCGGCGATAAAGCTCGGTGCGGTCCGGTGCTGCGAATTCGGTGGTGCCGCCCGCGGCGAGCACCGCGTCGAGCACCGTCATGCCCTGCCGGTAAGGAATGGAAATGGGGCTGCGCACGGCGCCGGTGACGCGAATGCGCGACAGGTATTCGTGACTGCGCAGCGCGGTGAGGATCACCGCCACCTGCGGATCGCGGATGTACTGCGCCAGTTTCTGCTGGATCTCCGCGGCCACCTGTTCGGTGGTGCGGCCACCCGCGGCGACGTCGCCGACCAGGGGCACCGTAACCTTGCCGTCGGGCCGCACCGGTACGCTGACGCTCAGGTCCGGGTTGTGCCACACCGTGACCTGGAGCTGGTCGTCGACACCGATCAGATAGGCGTCGACGGCCTGGTTTTCGGGGGACGCCTTCGGCGGCGGCAAGTTGCTGCCCCCCGTGGCGCACGCGCCCAAAAGCAGGACGGCAGCGAGTACGGCGACACAATTCAAGACCTTCATGATAAACACCCGCCCCTGTGACTTCGTCGAGCGGTATCGTCATTTCAATAGCCTCCGGCGTCCATTCAACAGCCCGCCTATGCCATTCGACCGACGGTGCAACAGCCGGCTTTGAGCCATCCTTCCCTCCTCGAAGGCAGGACGAGATCGTGATCGTGTTTCTCGAGATGGTGGAGAGACTCACCCACCCCGCGCTGCAGGCCTTGCTGCTCGGCGTGCTTTCGCTCGCGTACGTGTTCCGGAGGCGTCCGCTGCCCGCGGCATGGCTCGGCGGCGTGGCCCTGGCGTGGATCTGGGTGGCGTCAACGCCGGCCTTCGCGCTGGCCCTGCGAAGCACCGTGGTGCTGCCCCAGGACGAGCGTCCCGTTCACGCCGATGCCATTGTGGTCCTCGGTGGCGGCTTGCTTCCGCGATCCGACTGGGCGCAGCCGACGACCCGGGCCGGGAAAGGCCTGACCCTCTGGCGCGAAGGCTACGCGCCGCTCCTGCTGGTTTCCGGAAGCGACCAGGCTACCGTGCTGGCGGAGGGCTATATGGCGGCAGGCGTTCCGGAGCGGGATCTCCGCGTGGAGGGAACCAGCCGGAATACGCATGAGAACGCGCGCAATTCGGCGGCGCTCCTGTCCGCGGCCGGCGCGACGGACATCGTGCTGGTGACCTCGGCGATCCACATGCGCCGTGCTGCCGCCTCATTTCGCAAGGAGGGCATGAAGGTATCGCCAGCGCCGACTCCCGACGCTTACAGATCGCTGCGGGTGGCGTCACGCTGGCTGCCCCGCCGGGACGCCCTCAGCCTCAGCGCACGCTGCCTTCGCGAGGGGCTAGCCCTTTGGGCCTATCACCTGCGCGGATGGGCGTGAGGGCATTCAGGGATCGTCGGTCTCGATCTGCAACGTGGTCTTGCTGTCGCGGCGGATCAGCCCGGGGCCGAACTGCACCACTTTCCCCTCCTTCAGGACCACGGTGTAGTCCTTGTGCGAGAAGGAGAAGCGACCCGGCCGGCGATCGAGCCAGCTCAATACTTCGTAGCCGATGACGCTCCGATCGGAATCGGGGCGGCCGAGGCGATCGATGACCTCGTCCCGTGGCGTACCCACGTCGAGCCTGGCGATCTTCGCCGCCATGCCCTGACATCCGGCGAGTCCGACCGCAAGGGCGGCCACGGCGATCGCACGTTTCATCCTCACCCCCGAACGGCGTTGCATCCGCCCGATGGTAGCGTACCCGCGCAAAAACGTGCGAGAACGGCGCACCGCTAACGGGACGTGGTCGCCGGTGCCGGCGGCATCGGCTTCTGGCCGACGGGTTTCCCGCGCGGATCGAGGAGGTGGCCCTGCGCATCGCGGGCGTTGTCGTTGGCATCCTGCACGCGGTTGGTCACCCCGGGATTCCCGGGTTGCACAGGCGCGAGCCCCCGCTCGGTCGCGCCGGCGTCGGACGCCGGATCTACGGGCGCCGCGGCCGGGTTGCGCTGGATGGACGACGAGGGCGCCGGAAGCGGCGGCGGCTTGTTCGCAGGATCGGCCGCAGCGGGCCGGCCGGGCGTGACCTGGGCCATGGCGCAAGGCACGGCGAAGGCGAGAACGATGGCAACGATCGACGGACGCATGCTGGCTCCGGATGCACCGCGGAGGCGGCACTTTCGGTCACGCTAACGCCGTGGGCGTGAAGGAAGTTTAGATGAAGCCCTGCGGAAGCCGTTGCAAGAACCCGGAACCGTGCTTTCAGTTCAGTTCCTCCGGATGCGGCCCCATGCGGTTCCCTGTATCGAGCGCGTCGATGGACTTCATCTCTTCGGCGGAAAGCTCGAAGTCGAACACATCGATGTTCGAGGCGATGCGTTCCGGGGTCACCGACTTCGGGATCACCATGTGGCCGGTCTGCACGTGCCAGCGCAACACCACCTGCGCACTGCTCTTTCCGTGCGTCTCGCCGATGCGGACCAGCAGCGGGTTCTTCAGGAGGTCGCCGCCCTGCCCCAGCGGGCTCCATGCCTCGGTCACGATGCCGTGCTTCGCGTGCACCTCGACCAGCTCGCGCTGCGCGAAGTCCGGATGCAGCTCGACCTGGTTGACCACCGGTACGATGCCCGTCTCGCCGATGATCCGGTCGAGGTGCGCGGGCTGGAAATTCGACACGCCGATCGAACGGATGCGGCCTTCGTCGCGCAGACGGATGAACGCCTTCCAGGTGTCCAGGTAACGGTCGCGCTTGGGCGTCGGCCAATGGATGAGGTACATGTCCAGGTAGTCGGCACCCAGCCTTTCCATGCTCGCGTCGAACGCGCGCAGGGTCTCGTCGAAGCCCTGCTCGGCGTTCCACAACTTCGTGGTGAGGAAGATGTCGCCGCGGGCCACGCCGGAACGCTCGATGCCCTGGCGCACGCCGCGCTCGTTGCCGTAGATCGCGGCGGTGTCGATGGAGCGGTAGCCTGCCTCGAGCGCCGTGGCCACGGCGTCGGCGGTCTCGCCATCGGGAATCTGGAACACGCCGAACCCTAGCTGGGGCGCGGTATTGCCATCGTTGAGGGTGAGCTGCGGAACCTTGACTGCCATTCGTACTCTCCTGCGATCGGGCCACCCTCCATCATGGAGGATGGTGGCGCATGCAGAGCGTGACGGTCAGTCGCCGCGGGCGGCGTACCTCGTTTCCACGTAGTTATCGAGGATGGCGACGAACTCTTCCGCGATATGGTCGCCGCGCAGCGTCATCGCTTTTTCGCCGTCGATGAATACCGGCGCCGAAGGCGCTTCGCCATTGCCCGGCAACGAGATGCCGATGTTCGCGTGGCGCGATTCGCCCGGCCCGTTCACCACGCAGCCCATGACTGCCAGCGTGAGGTTCTCCACGCCGTCGTACTTCACGCGCCACAGCGGCATCTTTTCGCGAACGTGACCCTGCACCGTCTTCGCCAGTTCCTGGAAGAACTCGCTGGTCGTGCGGCCGCACCCGGGGCAGGCGGTGACCAGCGGTGTGAACGCACGCAGGCCCATGGTCTGCAGGAGTTCCTGCGCCACGATCACCTCGGTGGTGCGGGACTGGCCCGGTTCCGGCGTGAGTGAAATGCGGATGGTGTCGCCGATGCCCTCCTGCAGCAGTACGCCGAGGGCCGCGCTGGACGCCGTAATGCCCTTGGAACCCATGCCCGCCTCGGTCAGGCCGAGGTGCAGCGCGTAATCGCCGCGCCGCGCGAGGTCGCGGTAGACCGCGATGAGTTCCTGTACGCCGGAGACCTTGCAGGACAGGATGATGCGATCGCGTGGGAGGCCGAGGTCTTCCGCGCGCGCCGCGGAGTCGAGCGCCGACCGGATCAACGCCTCGCGCGCCACGTGGGCGGCATCCCAGGGATCGGCGCGATGGGCGTTCTCGTCCATGAGGGCCGCGACCATCGACTGGTCCAGCGAACCCCAGTTGGCGCCGATGCGTACCGGTTTGCCGTAGCGGATCGCCATCTCGATGATCGAGGCGAACTGGGCATCCTTCTTCTTGCCGAAACCGACATTGCCCGGGTTGATGCGGTATTTGGCCAGCGCCTCGGCACAGGCCGGTTCGCCCTCGAGGAGCTGGTGGCCGTTGTAATGGAAGTCGCCGATCAGCGGCACCGAGACGCCCATCATGTCCAGGCGCTCGCGAATGCGCGGCACCGCCGCGGCCGCGGCAGGCGTGTTCACCGTGATACGCACCATCTCCGAACCCGCGCGCGCCAGCTCGGCCACCTGCCTGGCGGTGGAGACCGGATCTTCGGTATCCGTGTTCGTCATCGACTGGACGACGATGGGCGCGCCGCCGCCAACCTGAACGCGATCGACGAGGACGCCCGTGCTCGGGCGGCGTGCGCCGGCTTCCGCGGGGCGCGGGCGGCTGGAGAGGTCTTCGGTCATGGCGGTTATTTTAGCCCAAGAGCTCGCACCGGATACCGATACACTTCCGACATGAATGTCCGCCACCGTACCACCGGATTCTCCAACCGCCTGTTCGCCGAGCAGGCCCTGAGCCGCAGCGCCGGCGCGCCCCTGATCGGCGGCAACGCCGTCGAGATGCTGATCGATGCCCAGGCGCATTTCGACGCCTGGCTCGCGGCCATCGCCTCGGCCCGGCGCCACGTGTTCCTCGAGAACTACATCGTCCGCGACGATGCCATCGGCCATGCCTTCCTGGATGCCCTGGTGGAACGGGCGAAGGCGGGCGTGTTCGTCGCCGTGATCACGGACTGGGCCGGCTGCCTGGGGCAGTCCCGCTCGTCGTTCTGGAACCCGCTGCGCCAGGCCGGCGGACAGGTGCGCATCTACAACCCGCCAAAATTCGGAAGTTCCTTCGGCTGGGTGAGCCGCGATCACCGCAAGGTGCTGGTGGTGGATGGCGAGACCGGATTCCTCTCCGGCGTCTGCGTCAGCGAGAAATGGCTGGGCGACCCCGGCCGCAATGTGCCGCCCTGGCGCGATACCGGCGTGATGCTGCGAGGGCCCGCCGTCGCGGAAATCGAGAACGCGTTTGCCGACAGCTGGCATGAAACCGGTGAGCCACTGCCCGAGGACGAGCGCTTGTCGCCGCCCGTGTCCTTGCCGGAAGCAGGCAATGTCTCGCTCCGGGTCATCGCGACACACCCGAGTACCGCCGGCATGTACCGCCTGGACCAGATGGTCGCCGCGATGGCGACGCAGACGCTGTGGCTTACCGATGCCTATTTCGTCGGCGTGGCGCCCTACGTGCAGGCCTTGTCCGCCGCGGCGCGCGACGGCGTCGACGTCCGCCTGCTGGTGCCCGGCAGCAGCGACATCCCGCTCGTGGCGAGCATGTCGCGCTCCGGCTACCGGCCGCTGCTGAAAGCCGGCATCCGCGTCTTCGAATGGAACGGCTCGATGCTGCACGCGAAAACGGCCGTGGCCGATGGCCGCTGGGCACGGGTGGGCTCGTCCAATCTCAACATCGCCAGCTGGCTGAGCAACCGCGAGATCGACGTGGCGATCGAGGACGCCGGCTTCGCCGGCCAACTCGCGGCGCAGTACGAGAAGGATCTCGAAAACGCCACCGAGATCCTGCTGCGTGGCCGGCATCGCCACTCCGGCAAGGAACGCATGGGCAGCCGATCCCCGCGCCCGCCCCGGCCGCGGCATACCGGCGGCAGCTCGGGGCGCGCGGCAGCGGGCGCCCTGCGCATCGCCAACACCGTGGGCGCCGCCATCACCCAGCACCGCGTGCTCGGCGAGACCGAAACCGGCCCCGTGCTCGCGGGCGCGGCGACGGCGCTGGTACTGACCCTGGTGGCGATCATCTGGCCGGCCGCGATCGCATGGCCCCTGGCCATTATCGGAGCGTGGTTCGGCGTGAACCTCTCGGTGAACTGGTGGACGCTAAGGCGCCGGCGCAAACGTCAGCCGATGTAGGAGCGCGCCTGCGCGCGACATCTTTTCACGCCAGTTCCCACCCTGGCGCGCCAGCTCGCAGGCTCGGCCTCAAAACATGTCGCGCGCAAGGCGCGCTACTACAATGGCTGGCGGGGTTTGAAATGGAGGGGCTGGGCTTCGGTACGCGGTGCTGCCGGCCCACAGCTGTTGCACGAACCGCATCCGTCCCCGCAACTGCCCGTGGCCGCGGCGGGCTGAAGCCTGCGGCCGAGGAAACGCGCGGCACCGGAACGGCCCTCGCGGTTCAGGGCTGCCGAGAAGCGCGCCAGCAGCCGCGTCGATGTCTTCGGCAGCAGCTTGCGGAAGGCCACGAAGACGCTCGCCATCACGACGATAGCGATGATCGCTCCCTGCACGAATTCGAACGTGCTCATGAGAGCGCCCTCGCGATCTGGTAGGTGGCCAGCGAGGCCAGGTACGCCAGGCCGAACAGATAGCCCGCTGCGACGGCGACGTTGCGCCAGGAATTCGTTTCGCGGCGGATCACCGCCAGCGTGGACATGCACTGCGGCGCGAACACGTACCACGCCAGCAGCGACAACGCCGTGGCCAGGGTCCACTGGTGCGCGATCACGGGCCCAAGCTGCGAGGCCAGGGCATCGTCGCTGCCGGACATGGCGTAGACCGTGCCGAGGGCGGCCACCGCCACTTCACGCGCGGCGAGGCCGGGCACCAGCGCCACGCAGATCTGCCAGTTGAAGCCGATCGGCGAGAACACGACCTCGAGCATGCGGCCCAGGCGGCCGGCGATGCTGTAGTCGATGGCCGGCTGGGTGGCTCCCGGCGGCGGTCCCGGGAAGCTGGAAAGGAACCAGAGCAGCACGGTGAGCGCGAGGATGATGCCGCCCACGCGCTTCAGGAAGATCATCGCCCTCTCCCACAGCCCGAGCGCGATGTCGCGCACGTTCGGAAGGCGGTACGACGGCAGTTCCATGATGAGCGCGTGTTCGCTCTTGTCCTTGCGCAGACGCTTCATCACGAAGGCGACGCCCAGGGCGCTGAAGATGCCGGCGAAGTACAGCGTGAACAGCACGATGCCCTGCAGGTTGAACACGCCCCACACGCTGCGGTTCGGGATGAAGGCGGCGATGAGCAGCGTATAGACCGGCAGGCGCGCAGAGCAGGTCATCAGCGGCGCGACGAGGATCGTGGTGAGACGGTCGCGCGGATCCTGGATACTGCGCGTGGCCATGATGCCGGGAATGGCGCAGGCGAAGCTCGACAGCAGCGGGATGAAGGCGCGGCCGGTGAGACCCACGCGGAACATCATGCGATCGAGCAGGAAAGCGGCGCGCGGCAGGTAGCCCGATTCCTCGAGCACGAGGATGAACAGGAACAGGATCAGGATCTGCGGCAGGAACACGAGCACTGCGCCCAGACCCGCGAACAAACCGTCGTTGAGCAGGCTGTGCAACGCGCTGCCCTCCGGCAGGAAGCCCGTGACGAAGGCGCCCAGCGCGGCAATACCGGCCTCGATGCCGTCCATGACCGGCTGCGCCCAGGAGAACACGGCCTGGAAGATCATGAACATCAAGGTGGCGAGGATGGCCAGGCCGAATACCGGATGCAGCGCCCAGCGGTCGATGGCGTCATCGACGGCGGCCGTATCGCGCGGCAGGGTCACGGTGTCGGCGAGAATCGCGCGCACTTCGGCGTGGAGCGCCTCGACGCCTGCCTCGTCGATCGGCGCCGGCACGATGTCCGGCACGCTCGCGTCGATGCGTTCGATGAGCGCCTTCGCGCCGCCGCGCCGCACGGCGATGGTCTCGACCACAGGCACGCCGAGGCGCTGCGAAAGCCGCGCCACGTCGATGGCGATGCCACGGCGGCGCGCCGCATCCATCATGTTGAGCGCAAGCACCACCGGGCGGCCCAGCCGGCGCACTTCCAGGACGAAGCGCAAGTGCAGGCGCAGATTTGTGGCGTCGGCGACACAGACGATGAGGTCCGGCGCAGCCTCGCCCGGATAGCGGCCGTGGCAGACGTCGCGGGTGATCGCCTCGTCGGGGCTGGTGGCGTCGAAGCTGTAGGCCCCCGGAAGATCGAGGATGTGCAGCGTCCGGCCGGAAGGCGCGACGAAACGGCCTTCCTTCCGCTCCACCGTGACGCCCGCGTAGTTGGCTACCTTCTGTCGGCCACCCGTGAGCTGGTTGAACAGCGCCGTCTTGCCGCAATTGGGATTTCCCACCAGGGCGATCCGCATCGTGGTGGCGCTCATGCGGCACCGCCCACGGATACTTCCACCCGGGCGGCTTCGGTCTTGCGCAGGGCGAACCGCGTGGAGCCGATCTGAATCAGCAGCGGATCGCCACCGAGGGGGCCGCGGGCCACCAGCCGGACCGGCTCGCCGGCCACGAAGCCCAGGTCGCGCAGTCGCTGCGCGATAGGGTCGGCGGGATGGGCATCGGTAACGGTCTGGACCACGGCATGGGCACCTTTCGGCGCGTCTGAGAGGCGCACTGGGGTTACTCAAATAAGAACTGTTCGCATTATATGCCTTTGCAGCGGGGGGCGCATCTTGATGCTTTATGCTCCCCCGCCTCACCCAGGGAGTTCTGCGAATGTCAGCCATCCAACAGGTCCGCAACGGTGCCGTCGCCCACCTGGTCATGAACCGCCCGGAAGTGCACAACGCCTTCGACGACGAGTTGATCGCCGATCTGACCGCCGCCATCGACGCATTGGAAGCCGACGACAGCGTGCGGGCCGTGGTGCTGACCGGTGCCGGCGCCAGTTTCTCGGCCGGTGCCGACCTTCGCTGGATGCGCGGCATGGCGCAGGCATCCGAAGACGAGAACCGCGACGATTCGCTGCGTCTCGCCGCCCTGATGCGGCGCCTGCAATTTCTTGCGAAGCCCACCATCGCGCGGGTCAATGGCGCAGCCTTCGGCGGGGGCGTGGGCCTGGTGGCCTGCTGCGACATCGCCATCGCGGCCGACGGGGCGAAATTCGCCTTGTCCGAAGTGAAGCTGGGACTCGTTCCTGCCGTGATTTCTCCTTACGTCATCGCAGCCATGGGACTGCGGCATGCGCGCCGGCTGTTCCTCACCGGCGAGGTGTTCGGTGCGAAGGCTGCGCTGGCCATGGGACTGGTCCACGAAACGGTGCCCGCCGAGGAACTCGACGCGGCCATCGAACGCGTGCTCGGGCTGCTGGAGAAAGGCGGTCCCGTGGCCCAGGGCGAGGCGAAGCGCCTGGCCCTGGGCATGGGCGGCATGGAAGCGAAGTCGATGGAACGCGTCGACGCGGAGAACGCCGCCCTGATCGCACGCCTGCGCGTCTCGCCGGAAGGCCAGGACGGACTCTCCGCCTTCCTCGAGAAGAGCCAGCCGTCGTGGCTCGCCTGATGCGGGAAGCGCGCCGGCGCGCGAACGGGGCTTGCCGCAGGCCACCTTCGCGCGCCAAAGCGCTTCACACACTCGGCGGGGTGGCGATCTGCCTGGCTTGGGCCACTGCCGCCGCCGCGGAAACACTTGCCCGGCGCATCGACAGCCACCTCGCCGAGCCGCGCTTCGCCTCGGCGTCGTGGGGAGTTTCGGTGGTGTCGCTCGACGACGGCCGCGTCGTCTACGCCCATGACGCTGACCGCCTCCTCCTTCCGGCCTCGACCGCCAAGCTCTACACGGCAGCCTTCGCGCTCGACAGGCTCGGCGCCGACTACCGCACGCATACCGACGTGCTGATGGCCGGCGAACTGCGCAAGGGGCGCCTGCGCGGCGACCTGGTCCTGAGAGGCGGCGGGGATCCGACGCTCGCAGGGAGCGCATGGGCCGACCGTCTGGCCGGCGCCATACGGGAACACGGCATCAGGCGCATCGACGGCGCCATCGTGGGCGACGACACCCTCTTCGCGGGACCGCCCATCGGCAACGGCTGGGAAGCTTCCGACCTGCAAACATATTACGGCGCGCAGGCGGGCGGCCTGGACATCGACGAGAACACGATGACCGCGACGTTGTCGGCCGGCAATGTCGCCGTGCAGCCAACGGATGCGGCCGTTGCCATTGCGCTCGATCCCGCCACGCGCCACGAGGTCTACCGCGCTCCCGGGACAGCGACGGTGCACGTGCTTGGCGCGGATGGCGCGACCGTCCCGGCGGCACGAACGTTGCGCCTCTCGATGCCCGATCCTGCGCTCACCGCCGCGCGGCGCCTGCAGGCGGCGCTGGAGCGCGAAGACATCCGCGTGGACGGCGAAGCGCGCAGCGTTCTGTGGCCCGTGCGGGCGCCACGCGGCGAGACGATCGCCTCATGGCCGTCGCCGCCGCTGGCGACGATCCTGCGCGAAGGATTGAAGCGCTCGCAAAACCTGTACCTGCAGAGCGTCTTCCTGTTGAGCGGCTCGACGGCGGGTGCCGACGGAACCGGTTCGGCAGAGGATCGTGCTGCGGCGGCGCTTGCCGAATGGCTGGCTTCCCGAGGCATCGGACCGGCATCGACGGCAATGGCCGAGGGAACGGGACTGTCGCGCCACGATCTCACGACGGCCGCATCGCTCAGCCATTTGCTCGCGACGATGGACGCATCGCCGCTCGCGGCCCTCTGGCGCAGCCTGCTTCCTGTCGCCGGCATCGACGGCACCCTCGCGAACCGCATGCGCGATACCGCCGCGCAAGGCAACGTTGTCGCGAAGACGGGCAGCATGAGTTACGTGAACGCCCTGGCGGGTTACGTCACGACGAAGAGCGGCCAGCGTCTCGCCTTCGCGATCGTGCTCAACAATTATCGTCCGCCGGCGCGCAGCGCGGAGCCGGTGAAGCCGGTCTCGGCAGAAGTGGATGCCATAGCGGTGATGCTGGCGGAGACGACCGAACGATTGTAGGAGTGCGCCTTGCGCGCGACAGCTTTTCGCGAGGAGCTTCAGGCCCTGTTGCCGCTCGCGAGAAGCTGTCGCGCGCAAGGCGCGCTCCTACGGGACAGGCGTCAGCCCAGCACGCCCGGCAAGTCCTTGCCGATCTTCTCCGGCGTATCGGTCGGCGCGTAGCGTTCGACCACCCGCCCTTCGCGGTCGATCAGGAACTTCGTGAAGTTCCACTTGATGCCCTCGGTGCCGAGCAGGCCCTTCTTTTCGGCCTTCAGCCAGCGGTACAGCGGGTGGGCGTGCTCGCCGTTGACGTCGATCTTCGAGAACATCGGGAAGCTCACGCCGTAGTTGAGGGTGCAGAAGTCGCGGATCTCCTTCTCGTCGCCCGGCTCCTGGTGCCCGAACTGGTCGCAGGGAAAGCCGAGGACTTCGAAGCCGCGCGCGTGCCAGGCCTTCTGCAATGCCTCCAGTCCTTCGTACTGCGGCGTGAATCCGCATTTCGAGGCCACGTTCACCACCAGGAGAGCCTTGCCGCGGAACTCGGCCAGCGAGCGCTCGTTGCCGTCGATGTCGCGGGCGGAGAAGTCGTAGATGCTGGCCATGCGTCGCGTCCTCGGGATGGGAAGGGGCCAGTCTACGCCGCTTCGGCTAAGATGGCCGTCTTTCCGGCCGAGAGCCCACGCCCGTGATCCGTTTTGCCGCCGCGTCAAAGTCCTATGCCGTGGACGGCGCGCTCGTTCCCGCCCTGCACCCCGTCGATCTCAAGATCGAGGCGGGCGAGGTGTTCGGCATCATCGGCCATTCCGGCGCCGGCAAGTCGACCATGCTGCGCCTGGTCAACCTGCTGGAGCGGCCCACCGCGGGCCAAGTGTTCATCGACGGCCGCGACGTCACCGGCGCGCAAGGCGCGGACCTGCGCCGGCTGCGGTCCGGCATCGGCATGATCTTCCAGCACTTCAACCTGCTCGCCTCGCGCACGGTGGCCGGGAACGTCGCCTTCCCGTTGCGCCTGCACGGTGGCATGGACGAAGCAGCCATTGCCGACCGCGTGAGTGAACTGCTGGATCTGGTCGGCCTTACCGACCACTCACGCAAGTACCCGGCACAGCTGTCGGGTGGCCAGAAGCAGCGCGTCGGCATTGCGCGCGCGCTTGCCAATCGACCCGGCATCCTGCTCTGCGACGAAGCGACCAGTGCGCTCGATCCGCAGACCACGGCGTCGGTGCTGGAACTGCTGGCCGACATCAACCGCCGCCTCGGTCTTACCATCGTGCTGATCACCCACGAAATGGATGTGATCCGCCGCGTCTGCGATCGCGTCGCGGTGCTCGACGCGGGCCGCATGGTTGAACTCGGCAGCGTGGCGGACGTCTTCCTGCATCCGCAGCATCCCACCACGCGACGGTTCGTCGCCGAAGCCGACCATCGCGAAGGACGCGGCCCGGAATTTCCGGGCGTGACCGGCACCCTCTACCGGCTTTCCTTCCGCGGCGACGCCACGTATTCGCCGCTGCTGTCGCGCGTGGTGCGCGATACCGGCGTGGAATACAACCTGCTCTCCGGCCGCGTGGACCGGATCAAGGACACCCCTTACGGACAGCTGACCCTGGCCATGCACGGCGAACGCGTCGACGATGCGCTGGCACAGATCCGCGCCGCCGGCGTCGATATCGAGGAGGTTGCCCCGTGAGTCCCCTGCAGACCCTGTTCCCCAACATCGACTGGCCGGAGATCGCGCAGGCCTGCATCGACACCTTGCTGATGCTCGGCGGTTCGCTGCTCTTCACGGTGGTCATCGGATTGCCGCTGGGCGTCTGGCTGTTCCTGACCGCGCGCGGCCAGTTGCACGCGAAGCCGAAGC
>NZ_JBPGXO010000056.1:0-22060 GCF_056755555.1 Luteibacter sp. SVR4-7G
AGAAGTGAAACGCGCATGCGCCGATGGTAGTGTGGCTCAAGCCATGCAAGAGTAGGTCACCGCCAGGGGCTTTATCCTAGAAGGCCTTCCCTCACCGGGAAGGCCTTCGTCTTTATGGCGTTGCTGTCGTGCCCAACGGGCACGCACAGCAACAGGTCACCGCCAGGGGCTTTATCCCAAAAACCCGGTCTCATTGAGGCCGGGTTTTTTCTTATCCGGCACACGCGCATGACACCCGGCCGACGACGCGTCATCATGTTTCGGTGCTAACGCGAGGGGACGAACGATGGATCCACGACTCAACCGACGCCAGGAAGAACTGGTGGCCATCGTGCAGCGCGAAGGCTTCGCCGGCGTGGACCAGTTGGCCAGCCACTTCGACGTGGCGCCGCAGACCATACGCCGCGACCTGAACTTCCTCGCCGACCACGGCTTGCTGCGCCGCTACCACGGCGGCGTCAGTGCGTCCTCGAGCGTGGAGAACCTCGCCTATTCGGCGCGCCAGTCGCTGCAGGCCGCGGAGAAGAACCGCATCGCCTCGTCGATCGCGCAGGCCATTCCCGATGGCTCCTCGCTCTTCATCAATCTGGGAACGACGAACGAGGGTGTCGGCCGCGCGTTGCTCGAGCACCGCGATCTGCGCGTCATCACGAACAATCTCAACATCGCGATCCTCCTGAGCGACAACCCGACCTTCGAGGTCATCGTCGCTGGCGGTGTCGTCCGCGGCCGCGATCACGGCGTCACGGGCGAAGCGACGATCGAGCTGATCCGCCAGTTCAAGGTCGATTTCGGGATCATCGGAATCTCCGGCATCGAACTCGACGGCACGCTGCTCGACTTCGACTTTCACGAGGTCCGCGTGGCGCAGGCGATCATCGAACACTCGCGCCAGGTCTTCCTGGGCGCCGACCACAGCAAGATCGGCCGCAACGCGATGGTCCGCCTGGGAGATTTTTCCAGCGTGGATGCCTGGTTCACCGACCGGCCGCCGCCGGATGCGCTGCTTCCGGTTCTCGAGGCCGCCGGAACGCAGGTGCACGTGGCGACCGACTGATCAGGGCCCTACGGCCGGTCTACGTTGCACTGCAGCGTGCAGTGTTCGTTTATGTTCGAATATGCTCGTTATCGCGTTGAAGACCACCATTTTCCTCCGTTTATCGGTGCGATTCTGCGCATATACCTTCGGGGTTGCTCCGAAACGAATGTCCGGGACCTGATCGATCAGCCCAGGCATGAGTCCCGGAGCCCCGGCCGCCCTCCCCGCAACGGAGTAGCCGATGGTCGAGCAGGTCGATGTTCTGGTGGTCGGCGGTGGCGTCAACGGCGCCGGCATCGCTCGCGATGCGGCGGGGCGTGGGCTCAGCGTCTGGCTCTGCGAACGCGATGACCTCGCCGCACACACCTCCAGCGCCGCCACGAAGCTGATCCACGGCGGCCTGCGCTACCTCGAGCAGTTCGAGTTCGCCCTCGTGGGGAAGGCCCTGGCCGAGCGGGAGGTTCTGCTCAAGGCCGCGCCGCACATCATCTGGCCGTTGCGCTTCGTCCTTCCGCACCAGCCTCACCTGCGTCCCGCCTGGATGATCCGCCTGGGCCTGTTCCTCTACGACCATCTGGGCCGCGGCCGACGCACGCTGCCGGGGTCACGGCGCGTGCGCTTCGCCAAGCACGTCACCGGCGAGCCCCTGCGCGACGAATTCGCGCTGGGCTTCGTGTACTCCGACGCCTGGGTGCAGGACGCCCGCCTGGTGGTGCTCAACGCGATGGACGCCGCCCGCCGCGGTGCGCGCATCGAGACGCATACCACGTGCGTCAACGCGCGCCGCGATGGTGGGGGCTGGACCGCAGAACTGGAAGCCCGCGACGGCTCGCGGCACTTCGTGAGGGCGCGTGCGCTGGTGAATGCGGCCGGGCCATGGGCAGCGCGTTTCCTCGACGACGTGGTGCACCTGAAGCACCGACACACCCTGCGCCTCATCAAGGGCAGCCACATCGTGGTGCCGAAGATCTTCGACCACCGCTATGCGTACATCTTCCAGCAGCCCGACCGCCGGATCGTCTTCGCCATACCGTACGAGCGGGACTTCACGCTCATCGGCACCACGGATATCGAATTCCAGGGCGATCCCTCGCATCCCACGATCGACACGGACGAGACCGCTTATCTGTGCGATGCAGTGAACCGCTATTTCAAGAAGCAGTTGACTGCGTCCGATGTGGTCTGGTCGTACAGCGGCGTGCGACCGCTGCTGCAGGACGAAGCAGGCAGCGCGTCCGAGGTCACCCGCGACTACCTGCTGGACATCGACAGCGACGGGGCACCGCTGCTTAACGTCTTCGGCGGCAAGCTGACCACCTTCCGCAAGCTCTCCGAGGAAGCCGTCGACCGGCTGGCCCCGCTGCTCGGCAACGACAAGCCCGCATGGACGGCAGACGCGCCGCCGCTGCCGGGTGGCGGCGAGCGCGACACGGACGAGCTGCTTGCCGACATCCGCTCCAGCCGCCCCTGGCTGCCGGAGAAACTCGCCTGGCGGCTGGTCCACAGTTACGGCACGCGGGCTCGCGACCTGCTCGGCGAGGCAACCAGCCTCGACGCGCTTGGCGGGCATTTCGGCTCCGACCTGTACCAGGCGGAGGTCGATTACCTCGTTCGCCACGAGTGGGCGACCGAGGCCGAAGACATCCTCTGGCGCCGCACCAAGGTCGGCCTGCGGGTCACGCCGCACGACGTGGAGCGCCTGAACGCTTACCTGGCGGCGAAGCGCTGAAGCGCGTTCCCGCCGTCCACCCAGCGCTTTGCCGTAACTGACCGGCCTGCGCGATGACAAGGAGTACTCGGCATGTCGGTGTACCTGAGTGAGTTCCTCGGAACGATGGTGATGATCCTGCTGGGCGACGGCGTCGTCGCGGGCGTGCTGCTGAAGGATTCGAAGGCGGAGAACGCCGGCTGGAGCGTGATCACCTGGGCCTGGGGCCTTGCCGTGCTCATGGGCATCTTCGTCGCCGCCAAGAGCGGCGCGCACATGAATCCCGCCATCACCCTTGCGCTGGCCTCCATCGGCAAGCTCTCATGGTCGCTGGTTCCCGGCTATATCGCCGCGCAGGTGGCAGGCGCCTTCACCGGCGCCGTGCTGGTCTACCTCGCTTACCTCGCGCATTGGGGCCGCACGCCGGACCCGGTGAAGAAGCTGGGCGTGTTCTGCACCATCCCCGCCGTGCGCTCGCTGCCGGCCAATCTCGTCACCGAGGTCATCGGCACCTTCGTGCTGGTCTATTGCGTGCTCGCCATCGGCAGCAACGACCTCGCCAAGGGCCTCGCACCCATCGCCGTCGCGCTGCTCGTCGTGGTGATCGGCATGTGCCTGGGCGGCCCCACCGGCTATGCGATCAATCCGGCGCGCGACTTCGGCCCGCGCGTGGCCCATGCGCTGCTCCCGATCCCGGGCAAGGGCAGCTCCGATTTCGCCTACGCTCCCGTTCCCATCGTCGGCTCGATCATCGGCGCCTTGCTCGCCGCCTTCGCTTACACCGCTCTCGCGGCCTGATTCGGAAGGACTTACCGTGACCAAGAAAAATTACATCCTCGCCATCGACCAGGGCACTACCAGCTCGCGCGCGATCCTCTTCGATCACGACGGCAATATCGCGGGTACCGCGCAGCGCGAATTCCCTCAGATCTTTCCGCAGCCCGGATGGGTGGAGCACAGCCCGCGCGAGATCATGACCAGCGTGCTGTCGACGATGACCGAGGTCATTAGCAGCTCGCAGGTCGATCCGGCCTGCATCGAGGGCATCGGCATCACCAACCAGCGCGAGACCGCGGTGGTGTGGGACCGTCACACTGGCCAACCGATCTACAACGCCATCGTCTGGCAGTCGCGGCAGACCATGGAGATCTGCGACAGGCTCAGGGCCGAAGGGCATGAGGACATGGTCCGCGAGCGCACCGGCCTGCTGATCGATGCCTATTTCGCGGGCACGAAGGTGCGCTGGATCCTCGACCACGTGGAGGGCGCGCAGGCGAAGGCGGAGGCCGGCGACCTGCTGTTCGGCACGATCGACACCTGGCTCATCTGGAACCTGACGGGCGGCAAGGTCCACGTCACCGACTACACCAATGCCTCGCGCACGCTGATGTACGACATCCACAAGCGCGAATGGGACGACGACCTGCTGAAAATGCTCGGCGTGCCGCGCGCGATGCTGCCCGAGGTGAAATCTTCCAGCGAGGTATACGGCAGTACGCAGGCGAAGCACTTCTTCGGCCGTGAAGTGCCCATCGCGGGCATCGCCGGTGACCAGCAGGCCGCGCTGTTCGGCCAGGCGTGCTTCGAGGAAGGCCTGGCGAAAAACACCTATGGCACGGGCTGCTTCATGCTGATGAACACGGGCGAGAAGGCGGTGCGTTCGAAGAACGGCTTGCTGACCACCATCGCCTGGGGCGTGGATGGAAAGGTCGAATACGCGCTCGAGGGCAGCATCTTCGTCGCCGGCTCGGTCATCCAGTGGCTGCGCGACGGCCTGCGCATGCTCGGCAAGGCTTCCGATTCGCAGGCCTACGCGGAGCGGGCGAAAGACAACGACGGCGTGTACTTCGTCCCGGCCTTCGTGGGGCTAGGCGCGCCGTACTGGAGGAGCGACGTGCGCGGTGCGGTCTTCGGCCTGTCGCGCGGTACCACGAAGGAGCAGTTCATCCGCGCTGCACTGGAATCGATGGCTTACCAGACCCGCGACGTGCTCGAAGCGATGCAGACGGACTCTGGCATCCAGTTGAAGGAGCTGCGCGCGGATGGCGGCGCCATCGCCAACGATTTCATGGCCCAGTTCCAGGCGGACATTCTCAACGTGACCCTGCTGCGCCCGAAAGTGCAGGAGACGACGGCGCAAGGTGCGGCGTACCTCGCGGGGCTTGCCGTCGGGTTCTGGAAGGACAAGCAGGACATTGCCGCGCGCTGGGCCGTCGACCGCGAATTCAAACCGGCGATGACGGACGATCGCCGCAACGATCTCTACGAAGGCTGGAAGCAGGCGGTGAACGCCACGATGGCATTCATGCCATCGCGGTAACACCCCTGTGTAGGAGCGCGCCTTGCGCGCGACAGCTTTTCGCGAAGAGCGCCAGGGCCTGTTGCTCACGGCTACAAAAGCTGTCGCGCGCAAGGCGCGCTCCTACAGGTACTGGCGGAGCCCCTGCGGCTTGCGAATCTCAGCCCAGCGCGTAGCCGAACTGGTCCTGGAATTCCGTGGCGAACTGCTCGTAGGTGAAGTACTGGTTCTGCGTGCCGGGGTGCTCGACCTTCAGTGCGCCCATCAGCGAGGCCATGCGGCCAACGGTGGGCCAGTCGTAGCCCTTCATGATGCCGAAGATGAGGCCGGCGCGGTACGCGTCGCCGCAGCCGGTCGGGTCGACCACCTTGCGCTCGCGCGCCGGCGGCACCTCGATCGTCTGGCCGTCTGCATGGATCAGCGAGCCGCGCGGTCCGAGCGTCACGATGTACGCCTGCACCCGCGAAGCGATCTCCTGCGCATTCCAGCCCGTGCGCTGCTGCAGCAACTGCGACTCGTAGTCGTTGACGATCACGTACGTGGACCGCTCGATCATCGAACGGAACTCGTCGCCGTTGAACAGCGGCATGGCCTGGCCCGGATCGAAGATGAAGGGCACGCCGCGCGCGGAGAATTCGTCCACGTGCTGCAGCATGGCTTCGCGGCCATCGGGCGCGACGATGCCGAACGTGCAATGCGCGATGTCGCGCACGTGGTTTTCCTGCGCGCTCGACATCGCGCCGGGATGGAAGGCCGTGATCTGGTTGTTGTCCAGGTCGGTGGTGATGAAGCACTGCGGGGTGAACTGGTCGTCGAACTGGCGCACGCCGTCGAGGCGGATGCCGAACTTTTCGAGGTGCGCACGGTACGGCGCGAAGTCCTGGCCCACCGTGGCCACCGGCATCGGTTCGCCGCCGAGCAGCTTCAGGTTGTACGCGATGTTGCCCGCGCAGCCGCCGAACTCGCGGCGCATCGCCGGCACCAGGAACGACACGTTCAGGATGTGCACCTGATCCGGAATGATGTGGTTCTTGAACTGGTCCTGGAACACCATGATGGTGTCATAGGCGAGCGATCCGCAGATTACGGCAGTCATGCGTTGGGTGGCCCTGGAGATGGATTGGCGCGACCGGGTGGCCGCCGCGTGAGACGCCGCCCGCGCGGGGTCCGGCAAACCCACGAATCCTACCCAAAATCGGCCCCGCAGGCGAGCGCCCCGGCCGGCCCCAAACCGCGGGTGGCGGGCAGATTCCGCTCGCATCATCCGGACTTACAAGGCTTTCTTAACAACGGTGCCCTTGCGTGGGGGAGGGCGCCAATCTAGACTCGCACGCTTACTTTTTCCCGCTATGGGCGCCCGCCGCATCATGTTTAAGAAGTTCCGCGGACTCTTTTCGAACGACATTTCCATCGACCTCGGCACGGCGAACACGCTCATTTATGTGCGCGGGCAGGGCATCGTCCTCAACGAGCCGTCGGTGGTGGCGATCCGCCAGGATCGCGGTCCGGGCGGTCCCCGGGCCGTCGCGGCCGTGGGTGGCGACGCCAAGCGCATGCTGGGCCGCACGCCGGGCAACATCGCCACCGTGCGCCCGATGAAGGATGGCGTCATCGCCGACTTCACCATGACCGAGGCGATGCTGCAGCACTTCATCAAGCAGGTGCACCGTTCGCGCATGCTGCGCCCGAGCCCGCGCGTGCTGGTCTGCGTGCCTTGCGGCTCGACCCAGGTGGAGCGCCGTGCCATCAAGGAATCGGCCGAAGGGGCCGGTGCCCGTGACGTCTTCCTCATCGAGGAGCCGATGGCGGCCGCGATCGGCGCCGGCATCCCGGTGCACGAGGCGCGCGGCTCCATGGTGCTGGACATCGGCGGCGGCACTTCCGAGGTGGCGGTCATCTCGCTCAACGGCATCGTCTACTCGCAGTCCGTGCGCGTGGGCGGCGACCGCTTCGACGAGGCCATCATCAACTACGTGCGCCGCAACCACGGCACCCTGATCGGCGAATCCACCGCCGAGCGGATCAAGCTGGAAATCGGCTGCGCTTTCCCGCAGAGCGAGGTGCGCGAGATCGAAATCTCGGGCCGCAACCTTGCCGAAGGCGTGCCGCGCATGTTCACGATCAACTCCAACGAGGTGCTGGAAGCCCTCCACGAGCCGCTCTCGGGCATCGTGGCGGCGGTGAAGGCGGCGCTGGAGCAGACCCCGCCGGAGCTCTGCTCCGACGTGGCCGAGCGCGGCATCGTGCTCACCGGCGGTGGCGCGCTGCTGCGCGACCTGGATCGCCTGATCTCCGAGGAAACCGGCCTGCACGTGCAGGTGGCCGACGATCCGCTCACCTGCGTGGCGCGCGGCGGCGGCAAGGCCCTGGAGATGATCGACCAGCACGGCAGCGATTTCTTCGCGTTCGAATGATGAGGGCGCTCGCGGCGCAGGGGCCGGAGCGCACTGAATCGTGGCCCTGAATCGCGACGACAAATCGCCCCTGTTCGCACCGGGCGTGGCGGGCACGCTGCGCCTGATCGTCTACCTTGCGCTCGCCTGCGTGCTCATGGTGCTCGACCACCGCGGCGGCTGGTTGCCGAACGCGCGCTACGCGCTCTCGCTGGTGGTCGAACCGGTCTATCGCATCGCCGGGCTGCCCTCGCAGGGCTTCCATGCGGCGACGGTGGCCTTCGCCGATCGCCAGCGCCTCACCGAACAGAACCAGCGCCTGCGTGAGGACCTGCTCCTGGCGAACGCCAAGCTCAACCGCATGGCCTCGGTCGCCGAGCAGAACCAGCGCCTGAAGGAGCTGCTCGACACCCAGCACAGCCTTTCGCTCAACGTGCAGCTCGCGCGCCTGATCGGCGTGGACCTCGGCAGCTTCCGCCATCGCATCGTGCTGAACGTGGGTGCGCGCGACAAGGTGCAGCCGGGGCAGGTGGTGATCGATGCGCGCGGCGTGATGGGCCAGATCGTGGACGTGATGCCCACCACCTCCGTGGCCATGCTGATCACCGACCCGAACCACGCCATTCCCGTCACCATCGAGCGTACCGGCCTGCGCACCATCGCCTATGGCTCGCGCACCGGCGACATGCTCTCGCTGCCGAACATCCCCGTCTCGGCGGACGTGCAGGTGGGCGACAAGCTGGTCACCTCCGGCCTCGGCGGCCGTTTCCCGGTCGGGTTCCCCGTGGGCGAGATCCGCGACGTGGCACAGACGCCCTCCGGCACGTTCCTCTCGGCCCAGGCAAAGCCCGCCGCCGACCTCGACCGCAGCGAGGACGTGCTCCTCCTGCACGACCTCGCGGAAGGGGCCGGCCCCCCGGCACCCGCGCCCGAGGCCGGCCCACCCGCCAGCCTCGCCCCTGATCCGAACGCGCCGGTCGCGCCGACGCTTCCGTCGGTCACGTCGCCTACCGCGTCGCCGGTTCCCGCGCGATCGTCCACCGCCGCGGCACGGGCCGGAGGCGCGCCATGAACAAGGTCCGCGTCCGCCAGCTGTGGTTCGCCGCCACGCTGCTGATCTCGCTGTTCCTCATGCTGGTCCCGCTGCCGGGCCCGCTTACGCCGCTGAAGCCGTACTGGCCCGCGCTGGTGCTGCTCTACTGGTGCCTGCAGTCGGGTGACCGCGTGACCCTCGGCCTGGCGTTCTCCCTGGGCGTGGCCGCCGACCTGTTCGACGGCGTGCTGCTGGGCGAACAGGCCTTGCGTCTCACCGCGATGGTGTTCATCGCGTTGCGCTTCCGCTCGCGCCTGCGCTTCTTCCCCATGTGGCAGCAGTCGCTGGCCGTGCTGGGCTTCCTCGTGAACGACCGCATCCTGCTGATGCTGGTGCGCGTGTTCAGCGGCGATCCGCTGCCCCCGCCGGAATACTGGATCTCGCCGCTGGTCGGCGCGGCCCTGTGGCCGTTCGTGTTCCTCATCCTCGACGACCTCCGCGCGCGCCTGCGCATCCACGAGGCATGAGCCGGCGGCGCGCTTCCATCAAGGAGGTACGCGGCGAGGTGGCGCTGTTCCGCCGCCGCGCGGTGGCCGGCTTCGCGCTGATCCTGCTCGGCCTCGCGGCCGTATGCGTGCGCTACGTGTACCTGCAGGTGCTGCACCACGACGAGTTCGTGGTGCGCTCCGACCAGAACCGCGTGAAGCCGCGCGCCATTCCGCCCGCGCGCGGGCTCATCTATGACCGCAACGGCGTGCTGCTGGCCGACAACGTGCCCGCGTTCCGGCTTGAAGTGACGCCCGAGCAGGTCACCGACATGGACGACATGCTGGCCCGGCTCGGCGCGGTGGTGCCGCTGAGCGACGAGGACATTGCCAGTTTCAGGAAGCAGGTGAAGCAGAGCCGCCGCTTCGAGGGCGTGCCGCTCAAGCTGAAGCTCACCGAGGACGAAATCGGCCGCTTCGCCGTGAACCGCTGGCGCTTCCCCGGCGTCGACGTGGTGCCATACCTCACCCGGCGCTACCCGATGGGCGCCCAGCTGGCCCATGTCATCGGCTACGTCAGCCGCATCGATGCCGACGACCTCGAAGGCATGGATGAAGAGGAGGAAGCCAGCTACAAGGGCACCACGCACATCGGGCGCATCGGCATCGAGCGCTATTACGAGAAGTTGCTGCACGGCGAACCCGGCTACGAACTGGTCGAAGTGAATGCGGACGGCCGCACCCAGGCCGTGCTTGACACCACGCCGCCTACGCCGGGCAAGAACATCTACCTCAGCATCGACGTGCGCCTGCAGAAGGCGGCCGAAGAGGCGATGAACGGCCGTGCCGGCGCGGCGATCGCCATCGATCCGCGCAACGGGCAGGTGCTGGCCTTCGCCAGTGAGCCTAGCTTCGACCCCAACCTCTTCGTCAACGGCATCAGCTCCGCCGACTACAAGGCGCTGACCACGGCGCCGGACAAGCCGCTGTACAACCGCGCCCTGCGTGGCGTCTATCCGCCCGGTTCCACCGTCAAGCCGTTCCTCGCCCTCGGCGGCCTCGCGATGGGTATCCGCCGCCCGAGCGATACCGTGCTTTCCACCGGCGAGTTCTGTATTCCGGGGCAGTCGCGCTGCTATCGCGATGACAAGCGCGGCGGCGACGGCACGGTGAACATGATCGCCGCGATCGAGAAATCGACCAACACCTACTTCTACAAGCTCGCGCTGGACATGGGCATCGACCGCCTGTCGGGCTGGATGGGCAAGCTCGGCTTCGGCAAGAAGACCGGCATCGACCTCATCGGCGAGGTAGAGGGCGTGCTTCCCTCGCGCGAATGGAAGGCGTCGCGCAGCAAGGCGGGCTGGTTCCCCGGCGAAACCATCATCTCGGGCATCGGCCAGGGCTACTGGGCGGTCACGCCGATCCAGCTCGCGCACGCCGTCGCCACCTTCGCCGGCCGCGGCGTGCCCTATGCGCCCCACCTGCTGCTGGACACGCAGGATGGCGTGGACAGTGCGCGTGTTCCGCAATCCTTCCCGCCCAGCGGCCCCTCGGTGATCCGCAAGGCCGCCGACTGGGAAGCGGTGAACGAGGGCATGGAAGCGGTGATCAACTCCGGCAAGGGCACCGGCAAGAAGCTGGGCATCGGTTTCCCCTTCGTCATCGCGGGCAAGAGCGGCACGGCCGAGCGTTTCTCGCGCAAGACCGATGCCTACGACACCAACAAGAACAAGGCCTACCTGGCCAGCCGCCACCGCGCGCTCTTCATCGCGTACACGCCGGCGGACGACCCGAAGATCGCCGTGACCGTGGTGCTCGAGGCCGGCGCCTGGGGTGCCGAGGACTCCGGCCCCATCGCGCGCAAGATCCTCGACCAGTGGGTGGTGGATGAAGGCGGCCAGCGGCCGGCCGACCCCGGCCCGGGCCAGGTGGTCACCGCCGACACCGTGCCCGAGGCGGAGGCGGCGGAAGCGTCGTCCGCCGAGGGCCCGCCGCCGGCCGCAGCGGAAAGCACCGCGCCCCCCTACGACAACGGCGAGGACCAGTAACGTGCTCGAGCAATGGTCCTTCCGCCTGAAGCGCTTCGGCCTGCGCCTGATGTCCCGGCCGCGGCTCGACCTGCCGCTGCTGCTGGCGTTGTTCCTGCTCGCCTGCGCCGGCCTGGCTACGCTTTACAGCGCGGGCGGCGGCAATTACTCGCTGGTGGGCGGCCAGGCGGCGCGCTTCGTGCTCGGTGGCGTGCTGCTGCTGGTCATCTCGCGCATTCCGCCACCGGTGCTGCGCTCGTGGACGCCCTGGCTATACATGGGCAGCACGGCGTTGCTGGTGGTCGTGGCGGTGCTGGGCGAGGGCAGGGGCGCGTACCGCTGGCTCGATCTCGGCGTCATGCGTTTCCAGCCCTCCGAGCTGCTCAAGCTCACCATGCCGATGATGGTGGCGTGGTACCTGCACCCCCGCCAGCTGCCGCCCGGCTGGAAGGACATCGCCGTCGTCGGCCTGCTCATCGCGGTGCCGGCGGGCCTGATCGCCGAACAGCCCGACCTCGGCACGGCGCTGCTGGTCGCCGGTGCCGGCGCCTTCGCGCTGTTCCTTTCAGGCATGGCCTGGTGGCGCATCGGCCTGCTCGTGGGCGGCGCGGCGGCGGCGGTGCCGGTGGCCTGGCAGTTCCTCCACGAATACCAGCGCAACCGCGTGCGTACCATGCTCGATCCCGAGTCCGATCCGCTGGGCAACGGCTGGCACATCATCCAGTCGAAGATCGCGGTGGGTTCGGGCGGTGTTTTCGGCAAGGGATGGCAGCACGGCACGCAGTCGCGCCTCGACTTCCTGCCCGAACACACCACCGACTTCATTTTCGCGGTGTTCTCGGAAGAATTCGGGCTGGTCGGCGTCATCGCCATCATGCTGCTCTACGCCTTCATCATCGGCCGCTGCCTGTGGATCGCGATGAACGCGCGCGACACGTATTCGCGCCTGCTGGCCGGCGCCATCGGCATGAGCTTCTTCGTGTACGTGGCGGTGAACGGCGGCATGGTGGCGGGCATCCTCCCCGTGGTCGGCGTGCCGATGCCGCTGGTGAGCTACGGCGGCACCTCGGCGGTATCGCTGCTCACCGGCTTCGGCGTGCTGATGTCGATCCACGCCAACCGCAAGCTGCACGAGTAGGAGCGCGCCCTGCGCGCGACGGCTTTTCGCCTAGAGCGACAGGACCTGCTGCTTTTCGCGAAAAGCCGTCGCGCGCAGGCGCGCTCCTACGGGCATCTCCCGGCTGAATGTTTCATCAATTTCGGCCCGGACACGCCAGATGCGCGTGTTACGCTTCGGCGCATGGATGAAGTTCTCGCCGCGCGCAGCGCACGACCCGCCCGCTCATTCCCGCGCCTCGCCGGCGCGATGATCGCCTTCCCCCTGCTGTTCGCCGTTGCCGCCCATGCCGGGACCCATCCGGGCCAGGAAAAGCTGGTGCGCGAAGTGGCGAAGGACACCGGAAAAAGCCAGTCCTCGCTGAACGCGCTGCTCGACGGCGCGAAGAAGCAGCAGGCCATCCTCGACGCGATCAGCCGCCCGGCCGAAGGCAAGCCCTGGCGCGATTACCGCCCGATCTTCCTCACCGAGCAGCGCATTTCGGCGGGTGCGGATTTCTACCGCGAGCACCGCGCGCTGCTGGACGACATCGGCCGCAAGTACGGCGTACCGCCCGAGTACATCGTCGCCATCGTGGGCGTGGAGACCTTCTACGGCCGCAACACCGGCAAGTGGAAGGTGCTGGACGCGCTGACCACGCTGGCCTTTTATTACCCGAAGCGCGCGCCGTTCTTCCGCGAGCAGCTGAAAGTCCTCCTGGAACTGCCGCAGAACCACCTGGGCGGTCCGCTCGACACGCTCACGGGCTCCTATGCCGGCGCGCAGGGCTGGGGGCAGTTCATGCCCTCGTCGATCCGCGATTGGGGCGTCGACTACGACGGCGACGGCCGGATCGACATGAAGGGCTCGATGGGCGACATCTTCGCCAGCGTGGCGAACTACTTCGCCCAGCACGGCTGGGAAAGCGGCGGCCCTGTCGCCGCACGCGCCCAGCCCGATGCCCGGGCCGTGGCGCCCGAGGTGCCGAAGGACTGGCGTCCGGTGGCTCCCGTGGAAGCGTTCGTGGCCGAGGGCTTCGCGCCGCTGCAGCACCTGAATCCAGGCCGCGACGCGCAACTCGTGCGCCTCGACGGCCCGTCCGGCGACGAGTACTGGTTCACCTTCCAGAACTTCTACGTGATCACCACCTACAACCGCAGCCCGATGTACGCGATGGCGGTGGACCAGCTGGCGCAGGAGATCCGCGCGCGGGTGGCAGGAGCGGGCACGCAATGAAGCCGGACACCGCAGAGGCGGTGCCGCCCGCGATCTGCAGTAGTGCGCCCTGCGCGTGTAGGAGCGCGCAGCGCGCGCGACAGCCTTTCGCGAAGAGCAGCAGGGCGTGTGGCTCACGGCCCCAACGGCGTCGCGCGCAGGGCGCGCTCCTACAATGGCTTGCGGTACTCCTGGTCGCGGTGCTGCTCACCGCCTGCGGCGGCTCCAGGAATTCCCGCCCGGCGTCCCGCGGCAGCGGCTCCTCGTCCCCCTCGCGTGGCTACGACGACATCCGCAAGGGCCAGTCCAGCCGCTACCGCAGCCGCAGCGACAGCGTGCCCACCGAGGCGCCGGACGTGAGCAAGCTGCCCGAGCCGGTGCCGAAGGTGGAGCCGCGCTCGCTCTACGGCAACAAGTCGCCGTATTCCGTACTGGGCCAGACCTACAATGTGCTGCCCAGTCCGCGTGGCTACGTGGAGCGCGGGATCGCGTCGTTCTACGGGAACAAGTTCCACGGGTACAAGACCTCGAGCCTCGAGGAATACGACATGTACCAGTTCTCGGCGGCGCACAAGACCTTGCCGCTGCCGAGCTACGCGCGCGTCACCAACCTGGAGAACGGCAAGAGCGTGATCGTGCGCATCAACGACCGCGGGCCGTTCCACGAGAACCGCATCATCGACCTCTCCTTCGCCGCCGCCGTGAAGCTCGGCGTGTGGCCCAAGGGCACGGGCCTGGTGGAAGTGCGCGCCATCGACCCCTCCGATCCCGGCAGCGACCGCGGCGCGCCCTACGTGAAAACGACCCCGAAGCCTGCCCCGGTGACCGCGCCGCCGGTCGTGGCAGGATCACCTGCAAGAACCCCTTCACGCGTGTGGGCCCCCTCATCTGCGGGAGCCGCCTCACCCGCGGGCGCCCCCACAGCTGCGGGAGTCCCTTCAGCCGGGGGAGCGCCTTCACGCGTGGGAGCCTCCTCACTTGCGGGTGGCCCCTCATCTGGGGGAATTCCTTCATCCGTGGGAGCCCTCTCAGCTGCGGGGGCCCCTTCACCTGTGGGGCCCGCCCCAACTGTGGGAGCCGCTTCAGCGGCGATCCCGCGGCAGCGGGCCAACTCGTCGCAGGTCATCGCAGCCGAGGCGGCTCCCCCGCCGGCAGTACCGCCGTCGCCGCGGACCGTGGCGGCCCCGGCCGCCGCCATGGGCGCCATGAGCGCGCCAGCCCTGACGGAAGGGCACGGCGACGACTACGGCAACGGCCACGTATCCGGCATGACCGACGTCTCGCCGGCCGAGGCACTGCCGCCCGTGGCAGGCAGCGCGGCGAGGACCGCAGGCACGGCGCCCGCCGCGGTTCCGGCGGGCAACATCACGCCCCCGGTACCCGGCAAACCCAACATCTACCTCCAGGTCGGTGCCTTCTCCGATGTCGCCAACGCCCAGCGCGTGGCCGATCAATTGAACCGGGCCGGGCTTGGGCCGGTCAGTGTCGTGGAAGCCCAGATCGGCGGTCGCAACGTGCGCCGTGTGCGCGTCGGACCGCTCGCCGATGTGGACGCCGCCGACCGCCTTACCGACGAGATCGCCGGCATGGGCCTGCCCAGGCCGCAGGTCGCGATAGACTGACCTTCTTTTTCCTGTTTTGACTGGACCGCTGAAACGATGAAGCTCTTGCCCCGTTCCCTGTTCGCTTTCGCCGCCGCCGCGCTCCTCGCCGGCGTGACTGTGGCGCAGCAGACGCCGCCCCGTCCGTCCGTACCGCGCCCGGTGGTGCCCGAGGCACCGGTGCCGCCGCCGCCGGAGGTGGATGGCAAGAGCTGGGTGCTGATGGACTACAACACCGGGCAGATCATCGCAGCGAAGGAACCGGACATGCAGGTGGAGCCGGCCTCGATCACGAAAGTGATGACCGACTACGTCGTCTCCGCCGAGATCGGCAACGGCAAGATCCACATGACCGATCCGGTCACCATCAGCGAGAACGCGTGGCGGGGCGGCGGTGCGGGCACCGACGGTTCCACCAGCTTCCTCAAGCTCAACAGCCAGGTGCCGCTCAAGGACCTGCTGTACGGCATGATCATCCAGTCCGGTAACGACGCCGCCATCGCGCTGGCCGAGCACACCGCGGGTTCCGAACCGGCCTTCGCGAACCTGATGAACGCGTACGCGAAGCAGCTGGGCATGACCCACTCGAACTTCCAGAACGCGTCGGGCTATCCCATCGCCAACCACTACACGACGGCGCGCGACATCGCGATCCTCTCGCGGGCCCTCATCCACGACTTCCCCGAAGACTATGCGATCTCCGCGGTGAAGGAGTTCGAGTGGAACGGCATCAAGCAGCACAACCGCAACCTGCTGCTGTGGCGCGACAACACCGTGGACGGCATCAAAACCGGCCATACCGCCGCCGCCGGCTACTGCCTCGCCGCCTCGGCGAAGCAGGGCGACGCGCGCATGATCGCCATCGTGATGGGGGCGAGCAGCGAGAAGGGCCGCGCCGATGCCGCGCTGGCGCTGCTCAACTACGGCTTCCGCTTCTACGAATCGCACAAGCTCTACGAGGCCAACAAGCCGCTGGCCACGCCGAAGCTGTGGAAGGGCGCGGAGAACACCATCGCGCTGGGCCTTACCGAAGACGCCATGGTCTCGGTCAAGCGCGGCGACTACGACAAGCTGAAGGCCAACCTCGACATCCCCGCCACCCTGATTGCCCCGTTCAAGAAGGGTCAGCAGGTCGGCACCCTGCGCGTCACGCTCGACGGCCAGCCCGTGCTGACCAAGCCGCTCGTGGCGCTCGCCGACGCACCGGAAGGCGGCTTCTTCTCGCGCCTCTGGGACACGATCATGCTGTGGTTCCACAGCGACGACAGCGCCAAGAAGTAAGAAGGAGGCGGTCATGCGCGAGATCGATTTCAGCGAGGCACAGAAGGAAGGCAAAGGCTTCCAGTTCCCCGGCGAATTCGAGATCACCGCGATCGGCAATGCCAACGCGGGTCTCGACAAGCACGTTCCGGCGCTGCTCCTCGGCATCGGGCTGGAGGTACTCCACGAAACGCTGTCGACCAAGCTGACCCCCGCCGGCAATTACCAGTCGGTGACGGTGAGCTTCGTCGCGGCGACCCGCGAGAAGTACCTGGAGGCGCACAGCACGCTGCGTGCCGACGAGAACATCCGGTTCACGATGTAACGCCCGGGCGCCGGGGCCGTGTAGGAGCGCGCCTTGCGCGCGACAGCTTTTGGGGCCTTGAGTACAGGGCCTGTTGCTCTTCGCTAAAAGCTGTCGCGCGCAAGGCGCGCTCCTACAGTGCCGCCGGCAAGCATCGGCCAGCGCCCAGTGCCTGCGGCAAGCATCGGCCAGCGCCGCCCGTACCGTCCGGTGCCGCCGGGCGTATCCTTGTCCCGCCAGGGCTCCGCCCACACGTTCCCACCATTCCCTCCAACCTCGTCCCCCCATGACCCTCCCCCTCAACGTCCGCCGGCTGGGGCGCGTCCCCTACGAATCCACCTGGAAGGCCATGAGCGCCTTCACCGACAACCGCACCGAAGACACCGTCGACGAGCTGTGGCTGCTGGAGCACGATCCGGTGTTCACGCTGGGTCAGGCGGGGCTCGAGGAGCACGTGCTGTTCGCCGGCGATATCCCGGTGGTCCGGGTGGACCGCGGCGGCCAGGTGACCTATCACGGGCCCGGCCAGATCGTGGCCTATCCGATGATCGACCTGCGCCGCGTCGGGGTGGGCGTGCGTGAGCTGGTGAACAAGATCGAGCAGGCCATCATCGACACCCTGGGCGAGTGGAACATCGGCGCCGAGCGGCTCGAGGGCGCGCCCGGCGTGTACGTGGCCGGGGCCAAGGTCGCCGCCTTGGGCCTGCGCATCCGCCGCGGCTGCAGCTTCCACGGCCTGGCTTTCAACGTGGACATGGACCTGGAGCCCTACCACCGCATCAATCCCTGCGGGTACAAGGGTTTGGAGGTCACCCAGGTGTTAGACTTGGGCGGTCCGTCGCGGCTGGCGGACGTGGAAGACGTCCTGGTACAGGAATTCTGCAAGCAGTTCGGCTTCCACGCCGTGCCCGCCGATCCCATCCTTCCCGAACTCCCCGCGCGCCTTGCGGTCTGAGGCTGTAGCCCCATGAGCCAGACTTCCGCTTCCCCCTCCCGCAGCATCCCGATCGCCGTCGTCGACAAGCCCGGCGAGAAGATGCTGGGCAACGACAAGATCGGGCTTAACCGCGCCGGCTTCGACACCACCCAGCCCGCGCTGCGCAAGCCCGGCTGGATCCGCGTGCGCCTGCCGCAGGGCAACGCCGTGCAGCAGCTGAAGGCGCGCCTGCGCGAGAACTCGCTGGTCACGGTCTGCGAGGAAGCCTCCTGCCCGAACATCCACGAGTGCTTCTCCAAGGGCACCGCCACCTTCATGATCCTCGGCGAGGTCTGCACCCGGCGCTGCTCGTTCTGCGACGTGGCCCACGGCCGTCCGCTGCCCCCCGATCCGCTGGAGCCGGCGCGCCTGGCCGAGACCATCCGCGACATGCGCCTGCGCTACGTGGTGATCACCTCGGTGGACCGCGACGACCTGCGCGACGGCGGCGCCGAGCACTTCGCCTCGTGCATCCGCGCCGTGCGCCACGCCAGCCCGGACATCCGCATCGAGATCCTCACCCCGGATTTCCGCGGCAAGGGCCGCATGGAGCGCGCGCTGGAAGTCCTCAAGGATTTCCCGCCGGACGTGTTCAACCACAACCTGGAGACGGTCCCGCACCTGTACCGCGAGGTCCGCCCGGGCGCCGACTACCAGTGGTCGCTCGACCTGCTGAAGAACTTCAAGGCGCAGCATCCGTCCGTGCCCACCAAGTCCGGCATCATGCTGGGCCTCGGCGAGACGCTGGAACAGGTGCTGGAGACCATGCGGGATCTACGCGCCCATAACGTGGACATGATCACCATCGGCCAGTACCTGCAGCCGACGGCGCACCATCACCCCGTGGTCCGCTACTGGACGCCGGACGAATTCGAGGCGCTGCGTGTCGCTGGCGAGGAAATGGGCTTCTCCCATGTCGCTTCCGGCCCGTTGGTGCGATCCTCCTACCATGCCGACCTGATGGCTCACGCCGCCGGCGTCGTCGAATAATCGCCCCAACGCATACCGAGGCTCCGACTACATGACTCTCCGCCCCGCGATCGCCCTCCTGCTGGCCTTGTCGGCCGCGGGCGTCCAGGCACAGGCCGCCGCTCCGCAGCAGCAGCCCGATACGACCGCGCCGGCGACGAAGTCCGCGCCGCAGCCCAAGGACGCGTCGGAAGCCGCCACCTCGCCCCAGCCGCAGCGCAAGGAATCCAGCCTGCCGCTGAAGCCCACCCAGGCCGAGGCCCAGGCGTCGCAGCTCTCCGCGCGCTTCCTCACCCGCTTCCACTACCAGGCCCAGCCGCTCGACGACGCCATGTCGGCCAAGATCTACAAGGCCTACATCGAGTCGCTGGACAGCGAGAAGGTCTTCTTCACCCAGGAAGACCTCGCGAAGTTCGAGCCGCTGAAGACGCAGTTCGACGACGCCATCTGGAACCAGGACCTCTCCGGTCCGTTCTCGGTGTTCAACCTGTACGTCACCCGCGCCGTGGACCGCATGAACTACGCGCGCAGCCTGCTCAAGAAGGGCTTCGACTTCAGCGGCAACGAAAGCTTCAACTTCGACCGCAAGAAGGCCGCGCCGCCGAAGAACCAGGCTGAACTCGACGACGTGTGGCGCAAGCGCACGATGAACGACTGGCTGCGCCTGAAGCTGGCCGGCAAGAACGACGACGACATCCGCAAGACGCTCGACAAGCGCTACGCCACGTACATCACGCGCGTGCGCCAGCTCGACGACGAGGACGCCACGCAGGCCTTCATGACCGCGTACGCGAACTCCACCGACCCGCACACCGACTACCTCGGCCCCCGTGCCGCGGATGCCTTCGACATCGCCATGCGGCTGTCGCTGGAAGGCATCGGCGCGGTGCTGCAGGCGCGCGACGACTACACCACCATCCGCGAGCTCGTCCCCGGCGGTCCGGCGATCAAGTCCGGCAAGATGAAGCCAGGCGACCGCATCGTGGCCGTCGGCCAGGGCGAGACCGGTCCGCTGGTCGACGTGGTCGGCTGGCGCCAGGACGACGTGGTGAAGCTGATCCGGGGCAAGAAGGACACCACCGTCCGCATCGAGATCCTTCCTGCCGACGCCGGCGTGGACGGCAAGCACGAGATCGTGACCCTGGTCCGCAAGAAGGTCACGATGGAAGAGCAGGCCGCCAAGTCGAAGGTCATCGACGTGAAGGACGGCGACGTCACGCGCAAGATCGGCGTGATCGAACTGCCCACCTTCTACCAGGACTTCGGCGCGCGCCGTAACGGCGACGCCAACTTCAAGAGCGCCACCCGCGACGTCTCCAAGCTGCTCACCGAGCTGAAGGCGCAGAAGGTCGACGGCGTGATCATGGACCTGCGCAACAACGGCGGCGGCTCGCTCAATGAAGCCACCGAGCTCACCGGCCTGTTCATCGATACTGGCCCGGTGGTGCAGGTGCGCGACGCGCGCGGCCAGGTCGACGCCCAGGGCGACGACGCGCCGGGCATGGCCTGGGACGGCCCGATGGCCGTGCTGGTCAATCGCGGATCGGCCTCGGCATCCGAGATCTTCGCGGCAGCCATCCAGGATTACGGCCGCGGCATCATCATCGGCGAGCCCACCTTCGGCAAGGGCACCGTGCAGAACCTGGTGGACCTCGACCGCTTCGGCAAGGCCACCACGGGCGAGGACGCGAAGTACGGCGAACTCAAGATGACCATCGCCGAGTTCATCCGCATCAACGGCGACAGCACGCAGCTGCGTGGCGTCACGCCGGACGTGCAGTTCCCGCAGAACGGCGACGCGAAGGAATTCGGCGAGTCCACCTACGACAACGCGCTGCCCTGGCGGCACATTGATCCGGCCGACTACAAGCCGGTCGCCGACCTCAAGCCGATCATCGGCCCGCTCAACGAGAAGCACCAGGCGCGCGTGGCGAATTCGCCGGCGTGGAAGCTGATGCTCGACGAGCTGGCGCAGTACCAGAAGCTGCGCGACAAGACCGATATCTCGCTCAACTTCGCTGCACGCCAGGCCGAGCGCAAGCAGTACGAGGCGACGCAGACCGATTTCCGCAACCGCCGCAAGGCCATCTTCGGCGGCGACGGCAGCCCGGCGGAACTCGGCGACACGGGCAACACGGCCGACGACGGCCTGAACCCGAACGAGCGCAGCATCAAGTCGGAGATCAAGCAGGAAGCCGAAGCCAAGAAGGCCAAGGACACGCCGCTCGACGAAGCCGCGCACATCGTGGGCGACGAGGTGGCGATGATCAAGTCGGACGCCAAGCTCGCCGCCCAGGTCCTGCCCTACGGCGGCCGCAAGATCGACGCCCCGCAAACGGCCCAGGTCCCGCAAAAGCCAACAGCCGACAGCACACCGTAACGTCCATCTGTAGGAGCGCGCTCCGCGCGACATCTTTTCGCCGAACGCATCAGGCCCTGTAGCGTTTGGCGAAAAGATGTCGCGCGCGAGGCGCGCTCCTACACACAAAGCCCGCTGCTGGCGGCGGCACCCGCTGGCCGGGAATCCGGGGACTGCCATTTCCCCAGCCACCTGCTAGCCTCGATGCGTTTTTTCCAACGCGACGAAGGCAGGACACATGATCGATTTCCTCGACCGCCTCGGCATCGACGGCGCCATGCGCGTGTTGATCATCACGTATTCCATCCGCATCGGCCTGGCCATCCTGCTGCTGGTGATCGGTTTCTGGTTCGCCGCGCGCCTCGCCAACTTCGGCCGCCGCGCGCTGGAGCGCGCGCGTGTCGACGTCACCCTCGCGCTGTTCCTGCGCAACGTGATCTACGGCGTGCTGCTGGCGCTGCTCTTCATCCAGGTGCTTGGCACCATGGGCGTGCCCACGGCGTCGTTCATCGCCGCCATCGGCGCCGCCGGCCTGGCGATCGGCCTGGCCCTCAACAGCTCGTTGTCCAATCTCGCCTGGGGCGTGCTGCTGATCCTGTTCCGTCCTTTCCGCGTGGGCGACTTCGTCACCGTGGGCGGCGTGGACGGCACGGTGGAAAGCGTGAACCTCATGCACACCTACCTCATCACCCCGGACAATCGCCAGGCGGTGGTGCCGAATGCGAAGGTCGGCGGCGACGCGATCATCAATTACAACGTCCGCGGCACGCGCCGTTTCGAGATCAAGGTAGGCATCGGCTACGGCGACGACATCGGCAAGGCGATGCAGGTGGTGCAGGAGTTGCTTGCCGCCGACGCGCGCATCCTCAGGGACCCCGCGCCGGGCGTGTGGACGGAGTCGCTGGCCGACTTCAGCGTGAACCTGGTCATCCGCGGCTGGACCGTCACCGCCGACATGTGGGAAACCCAGACCGCGATGCTTCGCCGCATCAAGGAGCGTTTCGACGAAGAAGGCATCACCATCCCGTATCCGCAGAGCGAGATCCGGCTGGTGGGGTCGCCGCCGGAAGCGGGTGGAGAGGTCAATCCGCTGCAACAGCGGTAGCCGCGAGGGTGGCAACCACGCGTACCGCGAGGGCCCGCGTCAGACCCGATGGGCCGCGACAGAAGCCCACCGAGCCCGGTGTAGCCCGATGTACCGACGGGCTACAGCGGCCTCTGTAGGAGCGCGCCCGCGCGCGACAGCTTTTCGCTAGGAGCAGCAGGTCCTGTGTCTGTCTCTTATACACATCT
>NZ_JBPGXO010000057.1:0-21229 GCF_056755555.1 Luteibacter sp. SVR4-7G
CGAGGTGAGCCGCCCATTCTATATCGTTTTTCCGGTCCGTCAACACCCTCGTCATGCTTCTTTTCGAGGTGGCTGACACTGCGGAACCCCTCGCAGGGAGGCTTTCGTCGCGAGGGATTGAAAGTATAGGCTGACGGCGAGTCGGTGTGAAGGGGGTCTCGACATTTTTTCACGCGAGATCGCGCAGTAGACTCCCCGGGCGCCCTGGTCACTCCACGCACTTATAAGGTCAGACGATGTCGAAGCGGTTCCTGCCCGCGGCCCTGCTGCTGCTTTCCCTCGGTGCGCATGCCGCCACCGAGCCTTCGGTGACGCTGCACGGCAAGCGTTTTTCTACGGAATTCGCCACCGACGACGCGTCGCGCGAGCTTGGCCTGATGAACCGCGAGCGCCTCGCTCCCGACCACAGCATGCTCTTCATCTTTGCCGACGATGCGCCACGTGCCTTCTGGATGAAGAACACGCTCATCCCGCTCGACATCCTCTACTTCGACAAGGACCGCAAGCTCGTCTCCATGCAGCTGAATGCGCAGCCGTGCAAGGCCGATCCCTGCGCCATCTATCCCAGCGACGGGAATGCGCGTTACGTGCTGGAATTGCCGGCGGGGACGGCCGGGAAACTGGGCCTGAAACTGGGCGAGCCGCTGACCGTGGACGGAGAGCCCGGCGCGGTCCGCTGATCCGCCGAGAGGCGGTGCTCGCACGGAACGCCCACGTGGTACGGGACGAGCAGGGCCGGATCGATGCCGGCAAGCTCGTCCCACTGGTCGTCGAAGGGAATGAATCGCTGCATGACCGCTACCTCCACGTATCGGCACACGTTGCGTGGCCTGGCAACCATGGAAGCAGGTTTTCCTGCGTTATCTCTGGCGGAATGAGGCGAAACGATGTCAGCCCCATCCCGTAATGCCGTCAGTCGAGTTCGACCATCTCGAAGTCGTCCTTGGTGACGCCGCAATCCGGGCAGGTCCAGGTGTCGGGAATATCTTCCCAGCGGGTACCCGGTTCGATTCCCTCGTCCGGCAGGCCCAGCGCCTCGTCGTAGATGAAGCCGCAAACGACGCACATCCATTTGCGTAGGGTGGTTTCGGTGCTCTGGCTCATGGCTTTACGTACTGTCGTGGAGCGGGAAAGTCCCTCATTCTGTCACCCCCGGCGCACAAACCCAAGGAACACCATGACCGTACTCCTCCGATCCCGGCCCACCGGCCAGGGCATCTACGCCATTACTGACGGGCCGCGCGACGACCTCTTCGCGGCCGTGGAGGCCGCCCTGGCCGGTGGTGCCCGCCTTTTGCAGTACCGCGACAAGACGGCAGACACCGGGCGCCGGCGCTCGGAGGCCGACGAGATCTCCCGGATCTGCGCCCGCTACGAGGTGCCCTTCATCGTGAACGACGATGTCGCGCTGGCAGGTGAGACGGGCGCGGGCGTGCACCTGGGCCGCGAGGACGTCTCCATCGCGGAAGCCCGGGCGGCACTCGGCCCGGACGCGATCATCGGTGTCTCCTGCTACGGATCCATCGACCGGGCGCGCCAGCTTCACGCGGAAGGCGCCGATTACCTGGCCTTCGGGGCGATGTACCCGTCGACCACGAAGCCTCACGCGCCCGTCGCCCCGCATGACGTTTTGACGCAGGCGAAGGCCCTGGGCCTTCCGGTCGTGGCGATCGGCGGCATCACCGTCGACAATGCGCAGGTGCTGATCGACGCGGGCGCGGACTATCTGGCGGTGGTTTCCGCCATCTTCGCCGCCCCGGATATCCAGACGGCCACGCGCCGTTTCGCCGATCTTTTCGACCCACGTCCCGGACTCATTCGATGACCACGAACCACGAACTCTTCGCCCGCGCCCGACAGCTGCTGCCCGGTGGCGTGAACTCGCCGGTGCGCGCCTTCAAGTCGGTGGGCGGCGAACCGTTCTTCACGGCGCGCGCCGATGGTGCCTACCTCTGGGATGTCGAAGGCAACCGCTACATCGACTACGTGGGTTCATGGGGCCCGATGATCGTGGGCCACAACCATCCAGCCGTGCGCGAGGCGGTGGAACGCGCGGTGCGCGACGGCCTTTCCTTCGGCACGCCCTGTGCGGCGGAAGTGGCGATGGCCGAGACGATCGTCTCGCTCGTACCGTCCGTGGAGATGGTGCGCATGGTGAACTCGGGCACCGAGGCGACGATGTCGGCGATCCGGCTCGCCCGTGGCGCCACCGGACGCAGCAAGATCGTGAAGTTCGAAGGCTGCTACCACGGGCACGGCGACAGCTTCCTGGTGAAGGCCGGCTCGGGCGCGCTCACTTTCGGCGTACCGACCTCGCCCGGCGTGCCCAAGGCCGCGGCAGACCTCACGCTTACCCTGCCTTATAACGACGTCGACGCGGCGCGCGCGCTTTTCGCCGAGCATGGCAATGACATCGCGGGGCTGATCATCGAGCCCGTCGCCGGCAACATGAACTGCATTCCGCCTAAGGACGGCTATCTGCAGGCGCTGCGCGAGTTGTGCACGCAATACGGTGCGCTGCTGATCTTCGACGAGGTGATGACCGGTTTCCGCGTCGCGCTCGGCGGCGCGCAGGCGCATTACGGCATCACCCCGGACCTCACCTGCTTCGGCAAGATCATCGGCGGCGGCATGCCGGTCGGCGCGTACGGTGGACGCCGCGAGCTGATGGAGCAGGTGGCGCCGGCCGGTCCGATCTACCAGGCGGGCACGCTTTCCGGAAACCCGGTGGCCATGGCTGCCGGCCTGGCGATGCTCGAGCTGATCCGGGCACCGGGTTTTCATGACGATCTGGCCGCGCGTACGGTGCGGCTCACCGACGGCATCCTCGATGCGGCCCGCCAGGCCGGCATCCCGTTCAGCGTGAATCGCGTCGGCGCCATGTTCGGCCTGTTCTTCACCAGCGAAACGGTGGAGAGCTACGCGCAGGCCACTGCCGCCGACGTGGGCCGGTTCAACCGGTTCTTCCATGGGATGCTGGAGCGCGGCGTTTACCTCGCGCCCTCGGCGTTCGAGGCGGGCTTCGTCTCGAGCGCGCACGGCGATGCGGAGATCGAGGCGACGGTGACGGCGGCGCGGGCGGTGTTCGCGACGTTGTAGCGCCGACGCACTGTAGGAGCGCGCAATGCGCGCGACAGCTTTTCGCGAGGAGCGACAGGCCCTGATGCGGTTCGCGAGGAGCTGTCGCGCGCAGGCGCGCTCCTACAAATGAGGGCCTGTTGCGGTTCGCGAGAAGCTGTCGCGCGCAGGCGCGCTCCTACAGCTCTCGGGCGCGCTTTACGCGACCTTCGCTTCTTTCGCGAAGGCTGCGAGCGCTGCTTCCAGGCGCTCGAGGCCTTCGGCGGTTTCCTCGTCGGTGATGTTCAGCGGCGGGACGATGCGCAGCACGTCGGGGCCGGCCTGGAGGATCAGCAGGCCGTGGGCGGCGGCGAGGTCGAGGATCTCGCCGGCGCGGCCCTTGTAGGCCGCATCCAGCACCGCGCCGATCATCAGGCCGCGGCCGCGAACCTCCGAGAACAGGTGCAGGTCGTGGTTGATCTTCGCCAGACCCGCGCGAATGTCGTTGCCCTGGCGTTCCACGTTGAGCAGTACCGCCGGCGAGGCGATCTTCGCGAGCGCCACGCGAGCCACCGCGGCGGCCATCGGGTTGCCGCCGAAGGTCGTGCCGTGCGCGCCGAACTGCATCACGTCGGCGACCTTGGGACCGGCCAGCATGGCGCCGATCGGAAAGCCCGCGCCCAGGGCCTTGGCCAGGGTGACGATGTCCGGCGTGACGTGGTCGTGGGTATGCGCGAACAGCATGCCCGTGCGGCCCATGCCGCACTGGATTTCGTCGAGCACCATCAGCGCGCCGTGCGCGTCGCACAGCTCGCGCACCTTCTTCAGGAAGCCTGGCGCGGCCGGCATCACGCCACCCTCGCCCTGCACGGGCTCGAGCATCACGCCAGCGACGCCGCCCTGGGCGAATGCCTCTTCCAGCGCTGCGGGGTCGTTGAAGGGCACGTAACGAAAGCCGCCGGGCAGCGGCTCGTAGCCTTCCTGGTACTTGGGCTGCGCGGTGGCCGTCACCGAGCCGAGCGTACGGCCATGGAACGAGCCGAAGAAGGTGACGATCACGCGGTTCTCGGGCGCCCTGCCCTGCGAGGCCGCCCATTTGCGCACGAGCTTGATGGCGGCCTCGTTGGCCTCCGTGCCCGAATTGCACAGGAAGACGCGCTCAGCGAAGGGCGCGTGCTCCACCAGTTCCTGGGCGAGGTGCAGCGGCGGCTCGGAGTAGAAGACGTTGCTCGCGTGCCAGAGCTTGTGCGCCTGCGCGACCAGCGCGTCGACGAGGTCCGGATCCTGGTGGCCCAGCGCGTTCACCGCGATGCCGGCGCCGAAGTCGAGGTAGTCCCGTCCCTGCGTGTCCCACACGCGCGCGCCCTTGCCGTGATCGAGCACGACATCGCGCGGACGGTACACGGACAGCCAGTAACGCTTGCCGAGGCCAGTGAGCTCGGAGGGATCGACAGGGTGCGACGACGACATGGGCTTGCGACTCCAGGTGGGACGAGCATCCTATAAGGCGCAGGGGACGCCGACAACGGATGGCTGTACCGCGCTTGCAACGTTTTGTTACAGGGCGCTACACCGGCTGAACGGCCACGGTTGGGCCGTTACGCGGAAATTCCTTGCGAATCAAAGCGGCATCCGCGTGGCACGGCGCTTGCTCCCCTTAGGAACAAGGCCCTGTGAAGCCGCGTGGTTCGCTCGCCCGACGACCCTGCCAAGCCGGACGACGAATGGGAACTCCCGGTCCTCCCAGAGGACCGGGAGTTTTCTTTTTCCGGATGGGGTGGGTAGGAGCGCGCCTCGCGCGCGACATACTTTGAGGCCGTGACATGGAGCTGGCGCGTGAGTTGAGGACCGGCGCGAAAAGATGTCGCGCGCGAGGCGCGCTCCTACCTCAGTTGGTCGAGGGCCAGTTGATGCTTCTTGCAGAGGCGGTACACCGTGACCCGGGAAACGCGCAGACGGCGGGCGCACTCGCTGATGTTGAATGCACTGGCGCGCAGGCAATCCACGATGGCCTCGCGTTCGGCCGAGGTGCGCGCGCTGCCGAGGCTGTCGCGGTCAGCCGTCGGATTGTCCAGGCTGAGCTCCAGGTCCTCGGGCGTGATCAGCGCATCGTCCGCGATCACCGCCGCGCGCTGCACGCGGTTCATCAGTTCGCGCACGTTGCCTGGCCAGGAGAACGCATTGAGCGCCTTGCGCGCATTGCTGCTGAACGCGCGGGCGCGGGTACCGTAGCTTTCGCGGAAGGCATCGAGGAAATGCTGCGCAAGGAGTTCGATATCGCCGGTGCGTTCGCGCAGCGGAGGCATGCGCAGGCGAAGCACGTTCAGCCGGTAGAACAGGTCCTCGCGGAAGCGCCCCTGCGCCACGGCCTTTTCCAGGTCGACGTGCGTGGCCGCGAGCACGCGGACATCCACCTTGATCGAGTGACAGCTGCCGATCCGTTCGATCGTGCCTTCCTGCAGCACGCGCAGCAGGTTGGTCTGCGCGTCGAGCGGCAGGTCGCCGATCTCGTCGAGGAAGACGGTGCCGCCGTCGGCGGATTCGAAATGACCGATGCGGCGCGCGGTCGCCCCCGTGAAAGAACCCCGTTCGTGTCCGAACAGTTCCGACTGCACGAGGTTCGCGGGCAGCGCGCCACAGTTGATCGCCGCGAAGGGTTTGGCGTGGCGCGGGGAAAGCTGGTGCAAGGCACGCGCGGCCATCTCCTTCCCGGTACCGGTTTCGCCGGTGATGAGCAGGGGCAGTTCCACGGGAGCGAACTTGCGGATGTTCTGCGACAGCGCACGGATCGCCGGGCTGTTGCCGGTGAGCAGGCTCGGCGCATCGTCATCGCGCGACGGCGGCGCATCGCCGGGTATGCGGGCCAGCGCCTGGCGCAGGGCCCCGAGCGACGACGGTCCGTCGATGATTTCGAAGGCATGCGGCAGCACATGGCGCACGGACGGATCGGCGGCCTGCGTCTGCGCTCCGGTGAGGCCGATCCACGCGATGCCGGGATAGGTCTGGCGCAGGTCGTCGAGGATGCGTACCGCGGCCTGCGCCTTGGTGCGCAGGTCCACGACGGCGATGGCGCCATCGCCGCATTCCGGAAGTTCGGTTCCGTTACGTGCAGGGTCGGCGACCAGCGTGCGCCATCCCGCACGGATCAACCCGAAGTGTTCTTCAACGCTCGGTCTTCCAATCCAAACGACGCAACGACCCGTCGATTCCCCGCGCGACATGCCTGCTCCTCACCCAGTCTCGTGGCCTGCTGTCGGCTTCGCGGGTTCATCTCCGGACCCGCCGCCGGCACCCCTGCAGGCCGGCAAGCCCCACTTTTCCAAGGAACTTATACCGGGTCGTGTGCAGCGGCCATACACCAAACGGGCTAGCCTGCTGCACACCGTTCATAGTTGCCGCGATAGCTATAGAAACAGATCCGGCAACAGCGGATTTCCGGGGACCACCGCATAGCGATCGAAATCGCTCACGCCCTGCTCGCGGAGTACGTCTTCGTCGATGCAGAACTGGCCGGTGAACTCGCGTGAGGATTTCGTGAGGATCGCATGCGCGGCATCCGCGACGATCTCGGGCTTGCGGCAGTGTTCCGCCTTCACGCTGTCGCCCAGCATCGCGATGGCGGCCGTGGCTATCACGGTTTTCGGCCACAAGGCATTCACCGCAATCCCGAGGGGCGCGAACTCCGGAGCCATGCCCAGCACGCAGTGGCTCATGCCGAATTTGGCAATGGTGTAGGCGACATGCGGCGCGTACCAGCGCGGGTCCACGCTGGGCGGGGGCGACAGCATGAGTACGTGCGGATTCGCGGCGTTCTTCAGGAACGGCAGGCAGGCCTGCGTGGCGAGGAAGGTGCCGCGCGTGTTCACCTCGTGCATGAGGTCGAAACGTTTCATTGGCGTGCCTTCGACACCGGCCAGCCAGATCGCGCTCGCGTTGTTCACCAGGATGTCGATACCGCCGAAGCGTTCCGCCGCGGTGGCCGCGGCCATGCGCACTTCGGCTTCCTCGCGGATGTCCACCTTCAACGGCAAGGCGGTGCCGCCGGCGGCTTCGATTTCCGCGGCGGCGCTGTGGATCGTTCCCGGCAGACGCGGATTGGGCACGCTGCTTTTCGCGGCGATGACGATGTTCGCACCGTCGCGCGCGGCGCGCAGCGCGATGGCCAGGCCGATGCCGCGCGACGCGCCGGTGATGAAGAGGGTCTTGCCGGCGAGGGTGTTCATGGTGGGGGCTACCTCAGGCGCGCTGGAACCGCGGAAGGATGTCGCGCAGCTCGGCCAGGCGCTGCAGGGGATCGTCGAGCTCGAGCATGTGCTGGCATTCGTTCGGATCCAGCGGCAGCAGTTCGGAGAGGCGGAAGCCGACCCAGCTCGCGTCGTCCGAGCGCGTCGCCACGTCGTGGCGCCACGGCGGCATCATCTGCTCGGAAAGCCGTTCGAGGATCGTCGCCAGCAGACCGAACTCGGGCGGAAGCGGGACCGACTCCTCGTCGGGCCACGTATCGATGTCGCCGCGCACCTGGCCGTCCGAGCGCACGCGCGTGCGCGTCACGCGGAAGCGCAGGCCGCCTTCGGCGACGATGCCGAGCAGGCCGTCTTCGCGGGTATGGAAGTCGGTGATCGTGGCGAGCGTGCCCACGGCCGCAGGGATGGCGGGTTGCCCCGCTTCGCGGCCCTCGAGGATCATGCAGACGCCGAACGCGCGCCCGGTGCGCGCGCATTCGCGAACGAGGTCGATGTAACGCGGTTCGAAGATGCGCAGCTGCAGGTGACCGCCCGGGAAGAGGACGTTCGACAGCGGGAACAGCGGAAGGTCGAGGGCGGGCGTCGTCGCGGCCATGCCCGGCAGTCTAACCGCACGCAGCGCCGAGGGCACTCTGCTCAGAGCGCCGTCAGGAACCGGCGCGGTGCGCCCTCGAAGCCGCCGTTGGACATGAAGACGACATGGTCGCCCTCGTGGGCTTCCCTGGCCAGCGTGGCCACCAGGGCGTCCACGGTGGGCACCGTGCTACCGCGACCGCCGAGCGCCGCCGTCACCTTGCCGGCGTCCCATGCCAGCTCGGGGCGATGCAGGAACACCGTGCGATCGGCGTCGGCCAGTGAGGGCGCCAGGGCGTCCGCGTGGGCCCCCAGGCGCATCGAGTTCGAGCGCGGCTCCAGGGCCACGAGGATGCGCGCGTCCCCGACCTTCGCGCGAAGACCCGCGAGGGTCGTGGCGATGGCCGTGGGGTGGTGGGCGAAATCGTCGTACACGGTGACGCCGCGCACGCTGCCGATGACTTCCATGCGCCGTTTCACGCTGGCGAAGTCCGCGAAGGCGGGAAGCAGGGCCAGCGGGTCCGCCCCCGCCGCGGTGGCAGCCGCCAATGCGGCGAGGGCGTTCATGACATTGTGCCGGCCCAGCGAATCCCAGCTCACCTCGCCCAGCGGCTTGCCCGCGCGGAGGACGCGGAAGCGGGAGCCGTCGGCGGCGATGAGTTCGGCGCGCCAGTCGCCGGCGTCGATGCCGAAGGTTTCCACCGGGGTCCACGCGCCCATCGCCAGCACCTCGGCGAGATAGCCGTCTTCGGCGTTCACGATCAGGCGGCCGTTGCCGGGAACGGTGCGCACCAGGTGGTGGAACTGGCGCTGGATGGCGGCCACGTCCGGGAAGATGTCGGCGTGGTCGTATTCGAGGTTGTTGAGGATCGCGATGCGCGGCCGGTAGTGGACGAACTTCGAGCGTTTGTCGAAGAAGGCCGAGTCGTACTCGTCGGCCTCGATCACGAAGGGCGTGCCCTCGCCGCGGCGGGCGGAGACGTCGAAGTTGCCCGGCACGCCGCCGATCAGGAAGCCCGGCGACAGGCCGGCGGATTCGAGCAGGTGCGCCAGCAGGCTGGTCGTGGTGGTCTTGCCGTGCGTGCCCGCCACGGCGAGCACCTCGCGGCCGCCGAGCAGGGTCTCGCCCAGCCACTGCGGGCCGGAGATGTAACGCATGCCCTCGTCGAGCATGTACTCCACGGCCGGATTGCCGCGGGTCATGGCGTTGCCGACCACGACCAGGTCCGGTGCGGGCGTGAGGTGCGCCGCCGAGTAGCCCTGCATCAGACCGATGCCCAGTGCCTCGAGTTGGGTGCTCATCGGCGGATAGACGTTGGCGTCGGAGCCTTCGACCTGGAGGCCGAGCTCGCGCGCGAGCGCGGCGACGCCACCCATGAAGGTGCCGCAGATACCGAGGATATGGACGCGCATTAAGGTCGGACGGGCCGGACGATCAGGCGCTGGCGGCGGTGGTCTGCTCGAGCACGGCCTTGATGCGGGCAGTGACCTCGTCGAGTTCGCCCACGCCGTCCACGATCCTGAGCTTGCCGCGCTTGGCGTAGAACTCGGCGACGGGCGCGGTCTGGTCGGCGTAGATGGCGAGGCGCCTCTTCACGGTGTCCGGATTGTCGTCCGCGCGGCCTTCCGCCTCGAAACGCACGACGCAGCGGTCGAGGATGGCTTCGTTCGGCACTTCGAGCTTGATCACCACGTCGAGCGGCTGACCGATGTCGGCCAGCACGCCGTCCAGGGCTTCGGCCTGTGCCAGGTTGCGCGGATAGCCGTCGAGGATGAAGCCCGGCTTCGCGTCCGGCTGGCCGAGGCGCGACCGGATGATGCCCAGCATGATGTCGTCGGACAGCAGCTGGCCGGCATCCATGATGCTCTTGGCTTTCTTGCCCAGCTCGCTCTCGGCCTTGATCTCCGCGCGCAGGAGATCGCCGGTGGAGATGTGCGGGATGCCCAGGTCCTGCTTGAGGCGGGCCGCCTGGGTGCCCTTGCCTGAGCCGGGGGCGCCGAATAGCACGAGTCGCATTGATGCTCCATTCGCCGGACAGGCGGGGAAAGCCGCTGTCGGACACGAGAAAAATGGGTCTCAAGGTAACGGCAGGGGCGCCGTCGCGTCAAACGGCGGACATCCTGGGGGTGTAGGCAGCCCCTTCAAGGCATCGCGACGCGGGGCGGGTTACGCTGGGGCCTTCGACCAGCAGAAGGACCCGAAGCATGGCAGCCGGCAAACTCCTCTACGCCCAGTCGGGCGGTGTCTCCGCCGTCATCAACGCCACCGCCGCAGGCGTGATCGAGACGGCCCGCGACAAGGGCATCCCGGTGTATGCCGCGCGCAACGGCATCCTCGGCGCCCTGCGCGAGGAGCTGATCGACACGACCAAGGAAGCCAAGGCGAACATCGCCGCGCTGAAGCACACGCCCGGCGGCGCCTTCGGCTCGTGCCGCTACAAGCTGAAGTCGCTGGAGGAGAACCGTGCCGAATACGAGCGCCTCATCGAGGTTTTCAGGGCCCATGACATCCGCACCTTCCTCTATAACGGCGGCAACGACTCCGCCGACACCGCGAACAAGGTCTCGAAGATCGGCCAGGCGCTGGGCTACGAGGTGAACTGCATCGGCGTGCCGAAGACGATCGACAACGACCTGGTGGTGACCGACACCTGTCCGGGCTTCGGCTCGGTGGCGAAGTACACAGCCATCGCCGTGCGCGAGGCGAGCCTGGATGTGGCCTCGATGATGGACACCTCCACCAAGGTCTTCATCATCGAGGTGATGGGCCGTCATGCCGGCTGGATCGCCGCGGCCGCGGGGTTGGCGGGTTCCGCGGCGGGCGATCCGCCGCACGTGATCCTGTTCCCCGAGAACGTGTTCGATCCGGAGACCTTCCTCGCCAAGGTGAAGGCCACGGTGGAAAAGGTGGGTTACTGCACGGTCGTCGTTTCCGAGGGTGTGAAGGACAAGGAAGGGAAATTCCTCGCCGAGTCCGGCGCGCGCGACGCCTTCGGCCATGCTCAGCTGGGCGGCGCCGCACCGGTGCTCGCCGCCCTGGTGCGTGAGAAGCTCGGTTACAAGTATCACTGGGCCCTGCCCGACTACCTGCAGCGCTCGGCACGTCACGTCGCGTCGAAGACGGATCTCGAGCAGGCCTATGCGGTGGGCAAGAAGGCCGTCGAGTACGCCGCGGAAGGCCTGAATGCGGTGATGCCGGTGATCGTGCGCACCTCCGACGAGCCGTACAAGTGGAAGATCGAGGCGGCGCCGCTGGACAAGATCGCCAACCACGAGAAGAAGATGCCGAAGAACTTCATTTCGAAGGACGGCTTCGGCATCACCGCGGCCGCACGGCGTTACCTGGCTCCGCTGATCCAGGGCGAGGCGCCGCCGCCATACGGGCCGGATGGGTTGCCGGTGTATGTGACGCTCAAGAATGCGCCGGTGTCGAAGAAGCTGAGGAAGTTCGCGATCAGCTGAGCGGGAACCTCTGTAAGAGCGCGCCTTGCGCGCGACAGCCTTTCGCCAAGGCCTGTAACCTTGCGCGCCAGCTCCCAGGCGTGGCCTCAAAAGCTGTCGCGCGCAAGGCGCGCTCCTACAAATGCCGTGTGCCTCCGTTTGTACAGGCGCCGTGTTCGGGCGGTATTTCGCGCGGACGCGGTGTTCGTTCAGCTGAGCGGGAACCTCTGTAGGAGCGCGCCTGCGCGCGACAGCCTTTCGCCAAGGCCTGCAACCCTGCGCGCCAGCTTCCAGGCATGGCCTCAAAAGCTGTCTCGCGCAAGCGCGCTCCTACAAATGCCGTGTGCCTCCAGGGTTTGTACAGGCGCCGTATTCGGTCGGTGATGGTGCGGAGGCCGTGCTAGTCCAGCATCTTGCGCATCAGTTTCAGGTCGCGGACGAAGTCCGCGAAGCCGGCTTCGCGCGCTTCGTGGTCGGGCAGGCGCAGCAGGTAGGAGGGGTGCACCGTGGCCAGGGCTTTGCGTCCGTCGGGCAGGTCAAGCCATTGCCCGCGTTGCGCCATCAACCGGAACGACGCGCCGAATACCGCCTGCGCCGCCATCGCGCCCATGCAGACGATGCCGTCGGGACGGATGCGGTCGATCTCGGCCGCGAGCCAGGGCCGGCACGCCGCCTGCTCCTCCGCTTTCGCCCGCTTGTGCAGGCGCACCTTGCCGCGCGGCTCGAACTTGAAATGCTTCACCGCATTGGTGACGTAGAGGGCGGCCCGATCGATGCCCGCCTGCTCCAGGGCGCGATCGAAGAGTTTTCCGGCAGGCCCCACGAAGGGCTTGCCGGCAAGGTCCTCCTGATCGCCAGGCTGCTCGCCGATCACCACGATGCGCGCGTCCGCCGGCCCCGCACCGAACACGGTCTGCGTGGCCGGCTTCCACAGGTCGCAGGCGCGGCAATCGCGCGCCTGCCTGCGCAGCGCCGCGATGCTGCCCTCGGGCGCGTCCACCGCCGCCTTCTGCAAGGGCGTGACCTTCTTCCTCGGCACCGTCGGTTGCTTCTCCACCATCGCCTGCATCCTCGGCAGCGCATCGCGCACCAGTTCGGGGATGAGCCGCGCTTCCGGAAGGTTCTTCCAGTACTTCACCGGCATCTCGCGGCGCATCGCGTCCACTTTCAGCCGGGCCGGATTGAAGATGCTCGCGTAGTAAGTGCGCCAGAGATCCTCGAGCGCATCCTCGGACGGTGCATCGGCGCGATCCGCGCCCGGCCCGACGACGAGTGTGGTGCCGTCCCAGTGCGCGCTGCGTGACGGCGTCAGCAACGACCAGTGCATCCCGGTGAAGCGGCGGACGAAGAAAGGGGCGACACGGGCGAGGATATCGTGCTCCGGTTCGAACCACGCGACGTACACCGTGTCTTCGCCATGGCGTACTTCGCGGAAGCGCACGAAGGCCTTCATCTTGTGCATGTCGCGGCTCACCTGCCGCGCGCAGGCATGGGCCCAGGCCACGTCCTCGTCGGTGGCGATGCGCAGCAGCGCCTTCTCGCCGTGCACGATGCGCCAGAGCATGCGGTAGAGCGTGGCGTGGCGGCGCGGATCGCGGTGGGCGAGCACGCTGCTTGCCAGCGAGAGGAAATCGCGCGGCACCGTGGGCAGGTCCTGCCGCCGGGGCGAGGGGATCGCGTCGTCGCCGCCGAAGAGGCCGTTCGTGTCGCCCGTGCGCCACTCGACGTCGGACGGGTCGACGCCGGCGAGCAGCAGCGCCCTCGCCTTCGCGCGCCAGGCCTCGACGTCCGAGGGATCGTCCAGCGTAACGACCAGCATCGTCAGCCGAACAGGTCCGCCTGGGCGGGCTCGCGCAGTTCGCGATGGAGCGTGACGCTTTCGCGGTCGGCGCGAGGACGGTGGTCCAGGGTTTCGACGAACGGGGCTACTTTCTTCACCGGCACGCGCAGCCGGACCAGATCGTCGTAACGGATACGCCGGTGCGCGCGCATGGCGATCAGCTTGTCCACCGTCTTCACCCCGAGGCCCGGCACGCGCAGGAGCATCTCGCGCGATGCGCGGTTCACGTCCACCGGGAAGCGCTCGCGATGGCGTAGCGCCCACGCCAGTTTGGGATCCACGTCGAGCGAAAGCATGCCGTCGTCGCCCGGCGGCGCGATCTCGTCTGCCGCGAAGCCGTAGAAGCGCATGAGCCAGTCGGCCTGGTACAGGCGGTGTTCGCGAACCAACGGTGGCGGTTTCAGCGGCAGGATCTTCGACGCGTCCGGGATCGGACTGAATGCCGAGTAGTACACGCGGCGCAGGCGGTAATTGGTATAGAGGTTCGTGCTCGCCGCGAGCACGTCGCGATCGCTGGCGGCATCGGCGCCGACGATCATCTGGGTGCTCTGGCCCGCCGGGGCGAAACGCGGCGCCTTCTTCTCGGCCTTCGCCTCGTCGATGGACAGGCGCAGGCGCCCCATCGCGCTGCGGATGTCGCCAAGGTTTTTCTCCGGCGCCAGCGACTTCAGCCCGCCCTCGGTCGGCATCTCCACGTTGATGCTCAGGCGATCCGCCCACCGCCCCGCCGCATCGATGAGTTCGGGCGAGGCATCGGGAATGGTCTTGAGGTGGATGTAGCCAGCGAAGCGGTGCTCGGTGCGCAACGTGCGCGCGACACGCACCAGCTGTTCCATCGTGTAATCGGGAGACTGGATGATGCCCGACGAAAGGAACAGTCCTTCGATGTAGTTGCGGCGATAGAACGCCAGCGTGAGGTCCACGACTTCCTCGACCGTGAACCTCGCCCGCTGCACGTTGCTGCTGCGCCGGTTCACGCAGTACACGCAGTCGTACACGCAGAAGTTCGTCAGCAGGATCTTCAGCAGCGAAATGCAGCGGCCGTCCGGTGCATAGGCGTGGCAGATGCCCATGCCTTCGGTCGAGCCGATGCCGCCGCTCCTGAGCGAGTTGCGGCCGTTGCCGCCGCTCGACGAACAGGAGGCGTCGTACTTCGCGGCGTCGGCGAGGATGGCCAGTTTCTCGGTGACGTTCATGGGCCAGGCCATGGTGCCAAATCGCGATGTCCCGCGCGTGAAGGCGAATCATGCCGTGTGGCCCCATTATCATGGGGTATTACTACGGAGCCGTCTCATGGATCTCATCGTTCGCCACGCCAATCTCCCCGACGGCCGGACCGACATCGACATCGGTATCGAGGGCGGACGCTTCGCGGCGATCCAGCCGGCCTTGCCGGCCAAGGGCGCGGAAGAGATCGATGCGGCCGGGCGCCTCGTCAGCCCGCCCTTCGTCGACGCGCATTTCCACATGGATGCCACGCTTTCCCTGGGCCTGCCGCGACTGAACAGCTCCGGCACGCTGCTGGAAGGCATCGCCCTGTGGGGCGAACTGAAGCCGGAGCTTACCCAGCAGGCGCTGGTGGACCGCGCCATGGCGTATTGCGACATGGCGGTGGCGCAGGGACTGTTGGCGATCCGCAGCCACGTCGATGTCTGCGACGATCGCCTGCTCGCCACCGAGGCCTTGCTCGAAGTGAAGCGCCGCGTGGCGCCCTACCTGCACCTGGAACTGGTGGCTTTTCCCCAGGACGGTCTGCTGCGCTCGCCGAACGCGCAGGCGAACCTCGTCCGTGCACTGGACATGGGCGTGGACGTGGTCGGCGGCATCCCGCACTTCGAGCGCACGATGGCGGATGGCGCCGCGTCGATCCGCTGGTTGTGCGAGCTCGCGGCCGGGCGGGGCCTGCGCGTGGACATGCATTGCGACGAGTCCGACGATCCCCTGTCGCGACATATCGAGACGCTGGCGGCGGAAACGATCCGCACGGGCCTGCAGGGCCGCGTCGCTGGCTCGCACCTCACCTCGATGCATTCGATGGACAACTACTACGTGTCCAAGCTGTTGCCGCTGATCGCGGAAGCCGGCGTGCATGCGATCGCCAACCCGCTCATCAACATCACCTTGCAGGGCCGCCACGATACCTATCCCAGGCGGCGCGGCATGACCCGCGTCCCCGAACTCATGGACGCAGGCGTCAACGTGGCCTTCGGCCACGACTGCGTGATGGATCCGTGGTACGGCATGGGCTCAGGCGACATGCTGGACGTGGCGCACATGGGATTGCACGTGGCGCAGATGACCTCCGCGCGCGGGGTCGCAAGAAGTTTCGAGGCAGTGACGACCAACGCCGCGCGGGTGCTCGGCCTCGAAGGCTACGGCATCGCGCCCGGAAACCGCGCCGACTTCCTGCTATTGCAGGCGGGCGACGTCCAGGAAGCCATCCGGCTCAGGGCGAACCGCCTGCTGGTGTTCCGCGAGGGGCGGATGCTCGCCCGTTCACCTGAACGGCGCGCGCGCCTCCACCTGCCGGAGCGGGCGCCAGATCTCACTCTCGAGTTCCGGCCCGGATCGATATCCTGAATGCGGAGCTTCGATAGCTGTCGCGTCAATGAACGCTTTCATCGGGCTTTCAATCCGTAGGACTCCGCGTTCAGCCTCCCCTTCCTAGCATCCGAATCGTCGATCGGCCACGTGCTTAGGGGCACGTCGATCGCAACGGGAGACAGACATGAAAACGATGCTTCGTACCGCCCTTGCCGGGCTCGCGTTGGTCGCCACTACCGCGGCCTTCGCGGACGACCATGGCCGCGGCCACGATCGTGACCGCCATGGCTACGACGGCCGCCGTGACGGCGGCCGCTGGCACCACGACAACGGCTGGCACGGGCATCGTCCCCCGCCGCCTTACTACGGGCACGGTCATGGCTACTACCGTCCGGCCCCTGTCTATTACCACCCGGCGCCGCGCTATTACGGCGGTTATGGGCGCTGGGAACGCGGCCACCGCTACTACGGCCGTAACGTCGTCGTGTATGACTACGGCAGCTACCGCCTGCGCCCGCCGCCGCGCGGTTATCACTGGGTTCGTGAGAACAACGACTTCCTCCTGGTGGCCATCGCCACCGGCGTCATCCTCGACATCGCCACTCGTTAACCGGAGACACACCGTATGAAGCTGCTGAGCAAGCTGGTTTTCTCCATCGCCGCCGCCGGCGTCATCGCCCCGGCGTTCGCCTTCGCCCCCGCGCCGGTCCAGGACCATCGCGACTGGCATGACGATCACCATGACGACCGTCACGACAAGGACCACCACGACAATGGCAACCACTACGGTCGCGACGACCACCGTGGCGACTGGCACCCGCACCCGGGCGGCCATTGGGAGCGCGGGCACCGTTACGACGGCCGCGTGGTCGTGATCGACGACTGGCGCACGCGCCACCTGCGCACGCCGCCGCGTGGCTACCACTGGGTGCGCGCCGACAATAACGACCTGCTGCTCGTGGCCGTCGCAACCGGCATCATCGCGGACATCGTCTCGCAGTAATCCCCAGGCTCGTCGCTCCTGCGCAGGCAGGAGCCCAACGACTTCAGCGCAACAAGTCACTGGGTTCCCGCCTTCGCGGGAACGACGAGCAATGTGGAACTTGCGCAGCGCACAACAGCATTCGTCGCTTCCCCTGCCTATACTCGTGTCGGGCCCCTTGTCGGGCCCCCACAATTCGGGGAGGCTTCGATGCTGCAACAGTACGGTTTATGGATCGCGCTGGCATGTGCGGTCGTCGCGATTCTGTACGGCGCGTTTTCGGTCAGTTGGGTACTGGCGAGATCGCCGGGCAACGAACGAATGCAGGAGATCGCCGCCGCCATCCAGGAAGGCGCCCGCGCTTATCTCAACCGCCAGTACGCCACCATCGGTGTCGTCGGCATCGTACTTTTCCTGCTCATCGGCATTTTCCTCGACTGGGGTACCGCGATCGGCTTCGCCTTGGGGGCGATCCTCTCGGGAGCCGCCGGCTACATCGGCATGAACGTTTCGGTTCGTGCCAACGTGCGTACCGCCGAGGCCGCCAGGAGCGGCCTTTCTTCTGCCCTCGCCGTGGCCTTCCGCGGCGGCGCCATCACCGGCATGCTGGTGGTGGGACTGGGCCTGCTCGGCGTGGCGGGTTACTACGGCGTGCTCACCCACATGGGCTACGAGCAGACGCACGTGCTGCACGCCCTGGTCGGCCTGGCCTTCGGCTCCTCGCTCATCTCGATCTTCGCCCGTCTGGGCGGCGGCATCTTCACCAAGGGCGCCGACGTGGGCGCCGACCTCGTGGGCAAGGTGGAGGCCGGCATTCCCGAAGACGACCCGCGCAACCCGGCCGTGATCGCGGACAACGTGGGCGACAACGTCGGCGACTGCGCCGGCATGGCCGCCGACCTGTTCGAGACCTATGCGGTGACCCTGATCGCCACGATGCTGCTCGGCGGCGTGATGGCCACGACGGTGGGGCCGAACGGCGTCCTCTACCCGCTGGTGCTCGGCGGTGCGTCGATCGTCGCCTCGGTCATCGGCACGTTCTTTGTGAAGACCCGCGGCGGCAAGATCATGAACGCGCTGTATGCGGGCGTGGCCGTTTCCGCGGTACTCGCGGCCGTGGCGTTCTGGCCGATCACGCAGTCGTTGATGGCCGACTCGGGCTTTGGCGTGGGCCGCATCTATGGCTGCACGCTTATCGGCCTGGCCCTCACCGGCGCGATGGTGGTGATCACCGAGTACTACACCGCCACCGAATACCGCCCCGTTCGCCACGTGGCGCAATCGTCCACCACCGGCCACGCAACCAACATCATCGCCGGCCTCGGTGTGTCGATGAAGTCCACCGCGCTGCCGGTACTTGCCGTCTGCGCGGCGATCTGGGGCGCCTTCGCACTGGCCGGGCTCTACGGCATCGCCATCGCGGCCACCGCGATGCTGAGCATGACCGGCATGGTGGTGGCACTGGACGCCTATGGCCCGATCACCGACAACGCCGGCGGCATTGCCGAAATGGCCGAACTGCCGGCCGAAGTACGCGGCGTGACCGATCCCCTGGACGCGGTGGGCAATACCACCAAGGCCGTGACCAAGGGCTACGCCATCGGCTCCGCTGGCCTGGCGGCGCTGGTGCTGTTCGCGGACTACACGCATAACCTCGGCCTGCATTTCGGCGGCACGCCGGTCACCTTCGACCTGTCCAACCACTACGTGATCATCGGCCTGCTGATCGGCGGCCTGATCCCGTACCTGTTCGCCGCCATGGCGATGGAGGCGGTAGGCCGGGCCGCGGGCGCGGTCGTGGAAGAAGTGCGCCGGCAGTTCCGCGAGATCGCCGGGATCATGCAGGGCACCACCAAGCCCGATTACTCGCGCGCGGTGGACATGCTCACCCGTTCCGCCATCCGCGAGATGCTGGTGCCGTCGCTGCTGCCCGTGCTGGTCCCGGTAGTGGTGATCTTCGGCTTCAAGTGGCTGGGCGGCCCCCTGGCCGGGGCGCAGGCGCTGGGCGGCGTGCTCATTGGCACGATCGTCACCGGCCTGTTCGTCGCCATTTCCATGACCACCGGCGGCGGCGCCTGGGATAACGCCAAGAAATACATCGAGGACGGCCACTTCGGCGGCAAGGGCTCGGACGCCCACAAGGCGGCCGTGACCGGCGACACCGTGGGCGATCCGTACAAGGATACGGCGGGCCCGGCGGTGAACCCGCTGATCAAGATCATCAACATCGTGGCGCTATTGCTTATTCCGTTGCTTTGACTTCCGTAGGAGCGCGCCTTGCGCGCGACATCTTTTGGGGCCATGCCTTGGAGCTGGCGCCAGCCCTGGGAACCGGGTCGAAAAGATGTCGCGCGCGAGGCGCGCTCCTACATGGCTTCCCCCCAAGGAATCGAAAACCCATGCATAGACGCTGGATTGCGCTGGCCCTCGCCCTTACCTTCTGTGGCATGACCCACGCATACGATCCCCCCAAGACCGCTCCCGCCGCCAAAGCCGGTGCCAATGCTTCCGACGAAAACCTCTGGCTCGACGACATCGACGGCGCAAAGCCGCTCGCATGGGTGAAGGAGCGCAATGCCGCTACCGTGGCGAAGTACGCCTCGGATGAGGCGTTCAAGACGCTGGACGCCCGCCTGCTCGAGGTGCTCGATTCCGAAGCGAAGATCCCGATGGTGTCCAAGATCGGCGATCACTACTACAACTTCTGGCGCGACAAGGAACACCCCAAGGGCCTCTGGCGCCGCACCACGATGGAGGAGTACCGCAAGGACAAGCCGGCGTGGGAAACGGTGATCGACCTCGACGCGCTCGCCGCGTCCGAGAAAGAGAACTGGGTATGGCATGCCGCGCAATGCCTGAAGCCGGAGTACCGCCGCTGCCTCGTCTCGCTGTCGCGCGGCGGCGCCGACGCGGACGTGGTGCGTGAGTTCGACCTCGTCACCAAGACCTTCGTGAAGGACGGCTTCATCCTGCCCGAGGCGAAGACCCAGGTGGCATGGATGGACGAAGACCACCTCTATGTCGCCACGGATTTCGGCCCGGGTTCGATGACCGATTCGAGCTATCCGCGCATCGTGAAGGAATGGAAGCGCGGCACGCCGCTGTCTGCCGCCAAGACGGTGTACGAGGGCAAGAAGACCGACATGTCGATCTGGGCGTTCCGCGACCGGACCCCCGGCTTCGAACGCGACTTCGTTTCCCGCGCGCTGGAGTTCTACAACAGCGAGACCTTCCTGCGCGGCAAGGACGGCAAGCTCACGAAGATCGAGGTGCCGAACGACGCGGAAACCGACGTCCAGCGCGAGTGGCTGACGATCGAGCTGCGCACTGCGTGGACAGTGGGCGGCAAGACCTACCCGTCGGGTTCCCTGCTGGCGGCGAACTTCGACGACTTCATGGCGGGCAAGCGCGAGCTCACCGCCGTGTTCACGCCGGACGAGCACACCTCGCTGTCGGGCCACTCGTGGACCCGGCACCACCTGATCCTCAACGTGATGCGCGACGTGGTCAACGAGGTACATATCTTCACGCCGTCGGCCAAGGGCGCATGGAAGAGCGAGCCGCTGGGCGACGCGCCGGCGCTCAGCACCCTCCAGGCCGTCGGCGTGGATGCCGATGACACGGACGAGTACTTCCTCACCGTTTCGGGCTACCTGCAGCCGACGACGTTGTATTACGGCGCGCTCGGCCAGGGCGGCAGCGAGGCCTTGAAACACAGCCCCGCCTTCTTCGATGCCTCGAAGTTCGAGGTGAGTCAGCATTTCGCCACCTCGAAGGACGGCACGAAGGTGCCTTACTTCGAAATCGCGCCGAAGGGGATGAAGGCGGACGGCAACAACCCGACGCTCGTCTACGGGTACGGCGGCTTCGAGATACCGATGCAGCCGATGTATTCGGCGGGGGTAGGCCGGGCATGGCTGGAGAAGGGCGGCGTGTACGTGGTCGCCAACATCCGCGGCGGTGGCGAGTACGGCCCGCGCTGGCACCAGGCGGCGCTCAAGGCTAACCGTCCGCGCGCCTACGAGGATTTCGCGGCGGTGTCGCAGGACCTGATCGACCGCAAGATCACCAGCCCGAAGCACATGGGCATGATGGGCGGCAGCAACGGCGGCCTGCTCGCCGGCAACATGCTGACGAAGTACCCGCAGCTTTACGGAGCGATCGTGAGCCAGGTGGCCTTGCTCGACATGAAGCGCTACCCCCACATGTCGGCCGGCGCCTCGTGGATGGCCGAATACGGCGACCCGGACAAGCCGGAGGAATGGAAGTACATCCAGACCTTCTCGCCGTACCACAACCTCCACAAGGACACCAAATACCCGCCGGCCCTGTTCACCACGTCCACCCGCGACGACCGCGTGGGTCCCGTCCACGCCCGCAAGATGGCGGCGCGGATGCAGGCGATGGGCTTCGACGCCAGTTTCTACGAGAACATCGAGGGCGGCCACGGCGCGGCGGCGGACAACAAGCAGTCGGCGTTCATGAATGCCCTGGCGTATAGCTATCTCTGGGATCACCTGAAGTAAGGGCTGTCTCTTATACACATCT
>NZ_JBPGXO010000058.1:0-20836 GCF_056755555.1 Luteibacter sp. SVR4-7G
GCAAGGCGCGCTCCTACAAAGGCTGCCGCGCGAACCAGCGTAGGAGCGCGCCCTGCGCGCGACATGTTTTGAGGCCGTGACCTGGGGCTGGCGCGTAAATCCGTTGACTGGGGCGAAAAGATGTCGCGCACAAGGCGCGCTCCTACAACGGCTGCCGTGCGAACCAGCGTAGGAGCGCGCCCTGCGCGCGACATGTTTTGAGGCCGTGACCTGGGGCTGGGCCGTGAGTCCGTTGACTGGGGCGAAAAGATGTCGCGCGCAAGGCGCGCTCCTACAAAGGCTGTCGCGCATGTCAGGCGAACCAGCCATGCAGCATCCAGCCGTCCAGGGTGCCAGTCGGCAGGTACGCCCATGCCTGCTGGCCTTGCGCGGTGCGCACGATGTAGTAATCGCGGCGCGTGTCGCCGCCGTCCCACCAGCCGCTTTCGATGCGTTCGGGGCCGGCGAGCACGGCTGCCGGTTCGGGCCGCATCGGCTGTGGCCGCGGCAGCAGCCAGAGCGGCCGGCGGCGGCCCGGTGGCGATACCGTGCCGGTGGGTTTGCCGTAACGGGACGCGTATTCGGGACGGTGGTCGGCGACCAGCGCGATCTGGCGCAGTGCCGCGTCGCCGAGGCGCGCACGCAGGCGCTCGTCCAGCGTGGGCCAGTCCAGGCCGTCGCCCCGCACGGGCTCGAACAGGTCGCGTACGGGCGGCCGGAACACCGGCAGTTCGGCGGCGTCGAGCTCGATCGCCCGCGCGGGAGCGGGCAGGACCGTGCGCTCCAGGCGCGTGCGCGCCAGTTCGAACAAGCGCTCGGCATCGCGCTGCGGCGCGGCCATGGCGACCGCCACGGAGGTGGTTTCACCACGCGCATGCTCGAGGGTGAGGGTGAAGCGCTGCACGCCTCCATCGCGCGCGGCAAGCTGGTTGGCGAGTGCGCGGGTGAGGCGTCGCAGAGGGAAAAGCAGCGGCTGGCTACCGTCCAGTTCGCCGTCGAACTCGATCTTCTGCCGGAAGCTCGCCGGCGGCTGCCATGCCGGCAGCACGTCGGACGCACGGCCTTGCACGCGATCGAGCCAGTTCACGCCTTCGCGCCCGATGCGTCGCGTCAGCTCGGGACGCGGCAGGCGCATCACTTCCTCGAGGCGGCGGAAACCCATTGCCTGCAATGAGGTCACCGTGGCGGCAGGCAGGCCGCTCTGTGTCAGCGGCAAGGCGCCGAGCATGCGCCGCACGCCCTCATGTTCGGGCAACACCATGCCGTCGGCGCTCGCGGCGAACACCCAGGAAGCGGCGGGGAAAGGCGTGACCGCCAGCGTATGCGCATGACCCTGTTCGGCCAGGCCTTCGCGCAGCCGGCCTGCCAGCACGGGCCAGCCGTCGAACAGACGCAGGCTGGCGCCGACTTCCATCAGGATGGCGTTTGGTGGCACGAGGCTCACGTGGCCGCTGAACTGGTAACACCAGGCGGCCAGTTCGGCGAGCAGGCGCGCTTCCGCCTCGGGATCGCGCGGACGTACTTCGAGAGCGGGACACAAGGCGCGCGCAGCGGCAAGGCTTTGCCCGCGACGAACGCCGAGTGATGAGGCCTCGGCGTTCGTCGCGGCAATCAGGCGCTGGCGCGCCTTGTGGTCCAGCAGGGCGGAGGGGCCTGCCTCCGGTACCGCGGCGAAGGCGGCGGAGAACGCCAGGCCGGGAAAACGGAGGCAGGCCCAAAGCATGACTGCGTAAGAATGGCGACGACGGTGCGTCCGTCATGACGGCGTGGCAAGTGCGACGTCATGAAGGCTTCCATCAGGCCCGCATGCGCAGCAGCGGAGCGGTGGTGGTCAGCAACCCCCGCGACTTCAGCACGTCCACGTAGGTGGCTTCGTCGCTGTTGCTGACCTTGAGGCGTAGCGCGGCCGGACTGTTCTGTGCGGCGTGCGCGGCGGGGCGGAAAATCATGGCGCAGGCGTCGCCGCTTTCGGCGGCCAGTTGCAGCCGGCGCAGGCTGCGGTAATCGATGTCCGGCAACCAGCCGACCACGGCGCCGCAGCAACCCGAGCGCAGGCATTGCTCCATGCTCCAGGCGGCCTCGGTGCTGCCGGCGTGGATCTCGTGCAGGAAGCGCAGGTCCACTCCCGCCGCCGCGAGCGCGGGCGCATAAGGCAGGTAGGGCGGGGCGACGAAGATCACCCGGCGGTGTTCCTGGGTAAGCGCGGCCAGCGCAGGCATCACCAGGTCCAGTTCGCCGAGACCGTCGTGCTCGAACAGGATCTCGCTCAGCGCACCCTGCGGCCAGCCGCCACCGGGAAGCTTCGCGTCCAGCGAGGTCCAGCCCGTGGACAACGCGCGCACGCGCGGCTGGCGATCGGCGGAGCGGCGCCAGATACCGGGATGGTCGAGCACCTGGGCAAGGGTCGGGGTGGCAATGGCGTTCATGGTCAGGTCCTGCGGATGATGCCGACGTAACGCCCTTCGATGGCGAACGCGTGGCGGCGTGGGTCGACTTCGATGGGATCGAAGTCGGGGTTTTCGGGCAGCAACAGGAGACGGTCGCGCTCGTGCTTCAGGCGCTTCACGGTGACTTCGTCGTCGAGGCGCGCGACGACGATCTGGCCGTCGTTCGCCGTGGCGGTCTTGTGCACGGCGAGCAGGTCGCCGTCGAGAATGCCGGCGTCGCGCATGCTCATGCCTACCACGCGCAGGAGGTAGTCGGCGCGCGGGCGGAACAGCGCGGGATCGACTTCCAGCTGCGACTCGATGTTCTCTTCGGCGAGGATGGGCGAACCCGCGGCGACACGGCCGATCAGAGGCAGGTCGTTCGCGGCCGCCATGCCGCGGTAGCCGCTGTCGCCGGCCGGCAGGCGCAGGCCGCGATGCTGCGGCGAGCGTTCCAGCACGCCCTTCTTCACCAGCGACTCCACGCAGGCCTGCGCGGAGCTGTGGCTGGAGAAGCCCAGTGCTTCGGCGATTTCGCGCAGCGTAGGGGGGAGCCCCTGGCTCTGCAGGTATTCCCGCAGGAAGGCTAAGGTCTTTTGCTGACGCTCTGTGAGGGAGGGAGTGGGCATGCGTACATTTGTACAGAGGTCCATGAAGCAGCGCAAGAGGCGAGGATGATTTGCACGTTCTTGCACGATTGCGTACAGTGATGCGCAATCTCCACCGAAAGGAAGCCTCATGCACCCCGCACGAGCGACCCGTCTCATCTTCCTCCTCTCCGGCATCGGCATGGCCAGCTGGGCGCCGATGGTTCCCTATGCCAAGGCCAGGCTCGGGCTCGACGAGGCCACCCTGGGCCTCGTGCTGCTATGCATGGGCTGCGGTGCCGTCGCGGCGATGCCGCTCGCGGGTTTCCTGAGCCACCGCTACGGCAACCGCGACGTGATCGGGGTCAGCGCCTTGATGGTCTGCGTGGCCTTGCCCTTGCTGACGATCGCACCGAACGCGTACTGGCTGGGTGCCGCGCTGCTGTTCTTCGGCGCCTCGCTGGGTGTCGTGGACGTGGCCATGAACGCGCATGCGGTGGACGTCGAGAAGCATGCCGGCAAGCCGATGATGTCGGGCTTCCATGGTCTCTTCAGCGTGGGCGGCCTGGTCGGTTCGGCAGGCATGGCTGCCTTGCTGAAGGCAGGCGCGCCGCTTACCGGCAGCGCCCTGGCGGTGTCGGGCGGCCTGCTGGCGATCGTGGCGACGCAGTGGAGGCACTTCATCGTCCGGCTGCACGACTCGGGCGAAACGCATTCCATTTTCCGTCTGCCGTCCGCTGCCGTGCTCCTGCTCGGTTTCCTCTGCCTCGTGGTGTTCCTGGCGGAAGGCGCGATGCTGGACTGGAGCGCGGTCTTCCTGCGCTATTCGCGCGGCTTCGACCCTTCGCTGGCCGGCCTGGGTTATGCGGCGTTCTCCGTCGCCATGGCCTGTGGCCGCCTCCTCGGCGATCGCATCACGGCGTCGGTGGGACCGGTGACGATCGTCCGCGCCGGCGCTTTCGTCGCCGCGCTGGGTTTCTTCCTCGCCACCATGCTGCCGTGGGGACCCATGGCGCTGCTGGGCTTCGTCCTCGTCGGCATCGGCGCGTCGAACATCGTCCCTGTGCTGTTCAGTGCCGCCGGCCGCCAGCCGCGTACCTCGCCGGGGATCGCCATCGCCACGGTGACCTCGCTGGGCTACGCGGGCATGCTCGCCGGGCCCGCGGCCATCGGTTTCGTGGCCCAGCACAGCAGCCTGTCCATCGCCCTCGCCGGCGTCGCGGTGCTGCTTGTCGTCGTCTCGGTCTGCGCGTCCATCGCGCGGCGTTAAACCTTCCCAAGGAGCCACCATGCACAGCAAGCGCGATGTCGTGATCTTCGATTTCGGCGGGGTCCTGATCGACTGGAACCCGCGTTACCTCTACAGGAAGCTGTTCGGCGACGACGAGGCGGCGATGGAGGCCTTCCTCGCCGAAGTCACCACGCCGGAGTGGAACCTGCAGCAGGATGCGGGACGCTCGTGGGACGAGGCGGTGCGCCTGCTCACGGCGGAACATCCGACCAAGGCGGAACTCATCGCGGCCTACCAGCACCGCTGGGAAGAGACGCTCGGCGGTCCCATCGACGACAGCCTGCATATCCTGCGCGAGCTGAAACAGGCGGGGCATCCGCTCTACGGCCTCACCAACTGGTCGCAGGAAACCTTTCCGGTCGCGCTCGAGCGCTTCGATTTCCTCGCCTTGTTCGACGGCATCGTGGTGTCGGGCAAGGAGGGCATGGTGAAGCCCGATCCGAAGCTCTACGAAACGCTGCTCGAGCGTTACGACATCGACCCGTCGCGTGCCGTGTTCATCGACGACAACAAGGTGAACGTGGAGGCGGCGGAAGCCCTGGGTATCCATGGCATCCATTTCCATACGCCGGCGCAGTTGCGCGCCGAACTGGTGGAGCTCGGTTTCCTGCCGCGATGAACGCGCCGTTCGACACCACGCTGCCGCGCGAACGGCAGCAGCTGATCCTCGAACGCCTCGGCCGCGACGGCAAGGTGATCGCCGCCGACCTCGCCCAGGAGTTCCGCGTCTCAGAGGATTCCATCCGCCGCGACCTGCGCGACCTCGCGGCGCAGGGGCTGTGCCGGCGCGTCTATGGCGGCGCCTTGCTCATGCAGCACGTGGCGCCGCTGGGCGAGCGTCATGCGGAACGTGCGGAACTGAAGCGTGCCCTCGCGCGGGTGGCCGCGGGGCTGGTGGGAGAGGGGCAGATCCTCTTCATCGACGCCGGCTCGACCAATACCGCGCTGGCCAAGGCGCTGCCGGATCATCGCGATCTCACGGTGGTGACCAATGCGCCGGACGTGGCGATGGCAGTGCTCGGCCGTCCCGGCTTCGAGGTGATCCTGCTCGGCGGCCGCGTAGATCCGCGGATCGGTGGGGCGATCGGTTCGCGCACGGTGCGCCAGGCGCAGGACATCCGCGCCGACCTGTGTTTTCCCGGGGTCTGCGCGATCGATCCGGAGCGTGGGCTATGGACCTTCGACGAAGAGGAGACCGTGTTCAAGCAGGCCATCATCGAGGCTAGCGGAGAGACGGTGGCCATCGCCACGCCGGACAAGCTGGTGGCTTCGGCGACGCACCATACGGCACCGATCGCCGGTATCGCGCACCTCGTCGTATCCGCCGATACCGATGCAGCGGTGATGGCGCGCTATCGCGCAGCCGGCGTCGCCGTCCACATGTAGGAACCTGCTTTTTTTGCTGTCACATAGGGCATTTTCGATGCACGATGGACGGGCCGTATTCGTCATACTCCTCTCTGGAAATAGATGCATTCATGGCAGACGTGTTGGACGCCCTGATCGAGCCGCCGAGCCACGCGGCATTCTGTGGATTGGCTGGGCTGGTCAGGTTGACCACCGTGTTCGGTGGCACAAGCGTCTTGATCCTGTCTTTCACCGGGGCAGATAGTTTCCCGTCGACCTCGCCCACCAACACGATGTTTCCGAAGAGCGTGAAGCGGAAATCGAAATCATTCTTCATGACGGCGTCGTAGATCAGCGTAGCGAGCTGCTGCTCGCCGCCATAGTTTTCGCCAAGGATGGCATGAATCTGCAGGCTGCCCTGGAATAAGGGAGTCACTTGCACCCGTCCAGCGCCCACATAGACGACGACACCCGTGGACGCGCCTTGCAGCGTCAGTACGGCTGTTGCTTGGATTTGTATGGAAAAAGCGGGAACCCAGAATGTTTCAAAAGCAATCTGCGTTATTTTTTCCAAATATGCTCTCGGCGTCTGCGATAGCAAGATTACGAAAAGGACGACTTCTCGCGGCGACACGTCCATTCTGGAAAACGCCTGCGCGACGAGACGTTCATAAGCGTCCCAATTCACCGTTTCCGTTTCTGCCAAAGGACCACTTGGCATGCGATCCAGGGTGGTGCCGCTCCATCGGGGCGCCTCCTCTCCCGCAAATCCGGCACGTATCGATGCCATGCCGATATCCATCACGACCACCGGCACCTCTTCCATGTCGTACCTCCTTGTTAACGCGTAGCCGTGCGTTAAAGCCATCCCCCGCCGTATCGGAAGATGGCATGGGGGAGGTTAAAGCCTGGTCAACGCGTGCGCCTGCACGCGACAGTTATTAGTCTCGATTCCGGAGCTGGCGCGCCAGCTCCGTATCAAGGCCTTGAACATATCGCACCCGACGCGGGCATAAACGCGCGGGGCGCGCTCCTGTGATCAGCCGGCCTTTTTCTTGGCCAGGCGTAACCACGTATCGACAACGGTATCCGGGTTCAGCGACATCGATTCGATGCCCTGTTCCATCAGCCACTCGGCAAGGTCCGGGTGGTCGGAGGGGCCCTGGCCGCAGATGCCTACGTACTTGCCCTTTTCGCGCGCCGTGCGGATCGCCATGGCGAGCAGCTTCTTCACCGCCGGGTCGCGCTCGTCGAACAGGTGGGCGACGATGCTCGAATCGCGGTCGAGGCCGAGGGTGAGCTGGGTGAGGTCGTTGGAGCCGATCGAGAAGCCGTCGAAGATGTCGAGGAACTCGTCGGCCAGCAGGGCGTTCGAGGGGACTTCGCACATCATGATGACCTTGAGGTCGTGCTCGCCCTGGACCAGGCCGTTCTTGCGCAGCACCTCCACCACCTTGCGGCCTTCGTCCAGCGTGCGCACGAACGGGATCATCACCCACACGTTGGTGAGACCCATCGTCTCGCGAACGTATTTCACCGCCTTGCACTCGAGCGCGAAGGATTCGGCGAAGCCCGGATCGACGTAACGGCTGGCGCCGCGATAGCCGATCATGGGGTTCTCTTCGTGCGGCTCGTAACGCGAGCCGCCGAGCAGGCCGGCGTATTCGTTCGACTTGAAGTCCGACAGGCGCACGATCACCGGCTTCGGATAGACCGAGGCAGCGATGGTCGCGATGCCTTCGCCAAGGCGGTCGACGTAGAACGAGACGGGGTCCTTGTAGCCGGCGATGCGCGCGTCGATTCGCGCCTTGGTCTCGGCGTCCTGCTTCGCGTATTCGAGCAGTGCCTTCGGATGCACGCCGATATGGCTGGCGATGATCATTTCGAGGCGGGCGAGGCCGATGCCGGCGTTCGGCAGCATGCCGAAGTCGAACGCGCGCTCCGGGTTGGCCACGTTCATCATGATCTTCAGCGGCGCTTCGGGCATGGCGCCGAGGTCGGCGGTGATGCGCTCGAACTTCAGCACGCCTTCGTAGATCGTGCCGGTGTCGCCTTCGGCGCAGGACACGGTGACGTCGGCACCGTCCGGAATGGCTTCGAGCGCGTTACCGCAGCCGACCACGGCCGGCACGCCGAGTTCGCGCGCGATGATCGCGGCATGGCAGGTGCGGCCGCCGCGGTTGGTGACGATCGCCGCGGCGCGCTTCATCACCGGTTCCCAGTCGGGATCGGTCATGTCGGCCACGAGCACGTCGCCGGGCTGCACCTTGTTCATGTCGGCGAGCGAGCGGATGACGCGGGCCTTGCCGGCGCCGATCTTCTGGCCGATCGCGCGGCCCTCGGTGAGCACCTTGCCCTTTTCACCGAGCTGGAAGCGCTCCAGCGTGGTCGCGTGGGAGCGCGACTTCACCGTTTCCGGGCGTGCCTGCACGATGTACAGCTTGCCGGTGTGGCCGTCCTTCGCCCATTCGATGTCCATGGGGCGGCCGTAGTGCTTTTCGATGACCAGGGCCTGGCGCGACAGTTCCTCCACGTCGGCATCGTCGATGCAGAAGCGGTGACGGTCCTGCACCGGGGTTTCCTCGATGCGCACGCGCTCGCCGGGCTGGTCGGAATAGACCATGCGCTGCTGCTTCGCGCCGAGGCTGCGGCGCAGCACCGCCGGCTTGCCTTCGCGCAGCGTGGGCTTGAATACGTAGAACTCGTCCGGATTCACGGCGCCTTGCACGACCATTTCGCCGAGGCCGTAGGAGCCGGTGACGAACACCACGTCGCGGAAGCCGGATTCGGTGTCGAGGGTGAACAGCACGCCGGAAGCTCCGACGTCCGAACGCACCATCAACTGCACGCCGGCGGAGAGGAACACGTCCTCGTGCTTGAAGCCCTGGTGCACGCGGTAGGCGATGGCGCGGTCGTTGTACAGCGAGGCGAAGACTTCCTTGACCTTGTGGAGCACGTCGTCGATGCCGACCACGTTGAGGAAGGTTTCCTGCTGGCCCGCGAACGAGGCATCGGGCAGGTCTTCCGCGGTGGCGGAGGAGCGCACGGCCACGGCGATGTCGGTGGCGCCGGCGTCCTTGCAGAGCTTGATGTAGGCCTCGCGGATGGCCTGTTCGAGGTCGGCGGGCAGGGCGGTGTCGACGATCCAGCCGCGGATCTCCTTGCCGCCACGGGTCAGTTCGTCCACGTCGTCCACGTCGAGGGTGGAGAGGCGCTCGGCGATGCGCTTCGCGAGGCCGCTCTTCTCGAGGTAGGTCTGGAAGGCGTCGGCCGTGGTGGCGAAGCCACCCGGGACGGAGACACCCAGTTTCGCCAGGTTGCCGATCATCTCGCCAAGGGAGGCATTCTTGCCGCCCACCTTGCCCAGGTCGGTCATGCGTAGCGCGTCGAGCCAGAGTACCAGGTCGCTCAAAGGGAAATCCTCACATCGGTTCGTCGGATCGGCGGCGGGCCGCGCTGGAAAATCCGCTTATTGTCGGGGGGTGGTCCGCGCGGAAACAAGGCGCGACGCACAAACGTTCAGGGATCATGCGGGGTGGATCGTTATGAAGGCGTCTTGAGATAAGGTTGGCCCATGGACCATGCAGGGAAACGCCCGATGCGCCGCACCGTGTTCTTCATCTCCGATTCCACCGGCATCACGGCCGAAACCATCGGCAACAGCATGCTGGCCCAGTTCGACGGGGTGCAGTTCGACACCCACCGGCTGCCTTTCATCGACAACCCGGCCAAGGCCGAGGCGGCCTGCCTGAGGATCAAGACGAAGTACGCCCAGGACGGCCAGCGCCCCATCGTGGTCAACACGATGACCTCGCGCAGCCTCTGCGACATCGTCGCGGGTAGCGGGGCGTTGATGCTCGACGTGTTCGCCCCCTTCATCGAGCCGCTGGAGGCGGAACTGGGCGCAAAGCAGTCCGGCGCGGTGAACCGCTCGCATGGCCTGGTGGATTTCGAACGTTACGAAGCCCGTATCGAGGCCACCAACTATGCCCTGGCGCACGACGACGGCCTGGATGTGGACTACAACCAGGCGGACGTGGTGCTGGTGGGCGTGTCCCGTTCCGGCAAGACCCCCACCTGCCTCTACATGGCCTTGCATTACGGCGTGTGCGCCGCCAACTATCCCCTCACGGACGACGACCTCGACAAGCTCGAATTGCCGATGCGCCTCCGCCCCTATCGCAGCCGGCTGTTCGGGCTCACCATCGATCCCGTCCGCCTGGCACAGATCCGCGAGCAGCGCCGTCCCGGCAGCCGCTACGCCACGTTGAAACAATGCCGTTGGGAACTGGAGCAGGCCGACCGGCTGATGCGGCGGGAGAACATACCGGTCCTCAACACAACGCACACCTCGATCGAGGAAATCTCGAGCAAGATCTTCGAATACCTCGGCATCGAGCGTCACATGTACTAGACGAAAACCTTTACGGAGCCGCGCCACGCCCATGACTGCCGTCATCGAACGCCCAACCGCCCTCATCCCGGGACGCTTTGAGTTCCTGATGGGCCTGTACGCGGAGAACTACCACCGCCTGGCGCGGTTGTTCGCGCCGCAGCGGCTGGCGCCGGGGCGCTACGTTTCCGACGTGGACGACGGGCTGAAGGTGCTGCTCGACGTACAGGAGAAGCACCCGTACACGCTCGAGCTCGAACTGACCTACGACTTCCTCGACGAGACCACCGGCCAGCCGTCGCCGTCCGCGCAGCTGCGCATGTACACCGACGCGCACGTGGCCGAGGCCTTGCACTGCCATCCCGGGCGCAAGCTGTCGCAGGTGCTGGGGCCGTTCCCGCCGGCGCATACCGTGCTGCAGCACCGCCTGCGCATGAACGGCTTCCTCAGCCGCTGGCTGGAATACCTGGCGGAGCAGGGGCACTCCATCGGCACGCTGGAGCGCCACGACGACAGGTAGGAGCGCGCCTGCGCGTTTATGCCCGTGTCGGGTACGACATGTTTTGAGGCCGTGACCTGGAGCTGGCGCGCAGGCTTGCGGACTGGTGCGAAAGGCTGTCGCGCGCAAGGCGCGCTCCTACAGGGGCGAATTGGGGGCAAAAAAAATCCGCCGGATGGCGGATTCCTTTTGGAGGTAATGGCGGAGCGGACGGGACTCGAACCCGCGACCTCCGGCGTGACAGGCCAGCATTCTAACCGACTGAACTACCGCTCCACACTACGTTCCACTTCCAACAACAACCAACTTCCTCAGTCCTTTACACTCTCCGGCAGGCCGGAAAGTGGCGTCCCCACGGGGATTCGAACCCCGGTCGCCACCGTGAAAGGGTGATGTCCTAGGCCTCTAGACGATGGGGACGTACTAGAAGTTGGTGGAGCCAGCCGGGATCGAACCGGCGACCTCCTGCATGCCATGCAGGCGCTCTCCCAGCTGAGCTATGGCCCCCTGCTGGAAGCCGCAAAGATTAAGCCCGGGCCGGGATTCCGTCAAGCATTCATTACACTTTTTTTGAATTTATTTTCGACGCGGTAACCTGTCCCTCCATACACACAGGGACACGCATGCACGGCATCGTCTTCATCCAGGACCTGGCCACGGTGATGCTCGTGGCCGGCCTCACCACGGTGCTTTTCCAGCGCCTCAGGCAGCCTGTCGTGCTCGGTTACATCATCGCCGGAATGATCGTGGGACCGCATACGCTGCCGGTCATCTTCATCCACGACGAAGAAACGATCCGCACGCTGTCGGAGCTGGGCATGATCCTGCTCCTGTTCGCGCTGGGTCTGGAGTTCAGTCTCAAGAAACTTCGCGCCGTGGGCGGCGCGGCGCTCGTCGCGGCGTTCGCCGAGATCGTGCTGATGGTATGGATCGGCTACGAGATGGGCCGCTTCTTCGGCTGGTCGACGATGGATTCGCTGTTCCTCGGCGCCATGCTCTCGATTTCCTCGACGACGATCATCATGAAGGCGCTCGAGGACCTCGGCCTCAAGCGCGAGCGCTTTGCCCAGCTGATGTTCGGCATCCTCATCGTGGAGGACCTGCTGGCGATCGTGCTGATGGCGCTGCTGACCGGCATCGCGGGCACAGGGGGCGTGGAGGCGGGCGAGGCGCTGGAGGCCGTGGGACGGCTCGGTCTGTTCATGGCGGTGTCGCTGGTGGTCGGCCTGCTGCTGGTGCCGCGCGTGGTCGATTACATCGCGCGGGTGAGCCGCAACGACGTCCTCCTGGTCGCCGTGCTCGGGATCTGTTTCGGCTTCTGCCTGCTGGTAACGGAGATGGGCTACAGCGTGGCCCTCGGCGCCTTCATGATCGGCGCGATCGTGGCCGAGTCGGAAAGCGTGGTACGGATCGAGCGCATCGTGACGCCGGTGCGCGACATGTTCAGCGCGGTATTCTTCGTCGCCATCGGCATGCTGATCGATCCGGACCTGCTGCTCGAATACGCGGGGCCCATCACCGTGGTCACCATCGCGGTGGTGCTGGGCAAGGTGATCACATGCAGTTTCGGCAGCTTCGTCGCAGGCAACGACGGGCGCACGTCCTTGCGCGTGGGCATGGGGCTGGCGCAGATCGGCGAATTCTCGTTCGTCATCGCCTCGCTCGGGCTCACGCTCAAGGTGACCAGCGGCTTCCTCTATCCGGTGGCCGTGGCGGTCTCGGCGATCACCACCTTCCTCACCCCCTACCTGATCCGCTCATCCGATCCATTGGCCCGTCTGCTCGGGCGCGCATTGCCGGACCGCGTCACGGGCGTCTTCGGCGCCTATACGGAATGGATGGGCAGCCTGGGCCTGCAGGGGCAGGGCGCCATCGTGATGAAGATGATCCGCCGGCTGGTCTGGCACGTGATCATCAACACGGCACTGGTGGTAGCGGTGTTCATCATCGTGGCCTTTGCCTATCGCCGCGGCTTCCTTCACCTTGACCTGCTCAGCGACGAGCCCACGGTACGCCGCAGCCTCGCGTGGTCCGCCGCGGCGTTGCTGTCCCTGCCCATGATCGTCGCGGCCTACCGCAAGGCCGGCGCCCTGGGGATGCTCCTCGCCGAACTGTCGATCCCGGATCGTTTCGGCTCGCGTACCTACCGGATCCGTTCCGTCCTCGGCCGGATCATCCCGCTGGTGGCCATGGCGATCATGGGCCTGCTCGTGGCGGCCCTCGCTTCCACCATCCTGCCACCCAGGGAGGTGGCCCTGGTCCTGGTCCTGGTGGGTATCGGCCTCGCCTGGTTGCTCTGGCGGGTGCTGGTCCAGGTGCATGCCCGCCTGCAGGCGGCGATCCGCGACACCCTGGAGAAGCCCGGTCAGGACCACCCAGAGTGACCGGGTCCGCATTTCATGAAATATTCCTGAACTTTTCCTGTGAAAGCCTGTCTCTCGCCCCGTCATTGCAAGCTGGACGCGAACCACCGCACAATGGCGTTTCTGCCTCCACAAGGAGGTGCGTACCGGCGGCCTCGCCGAATCTTTCCAAGAGGGAGTATCGAATGAAGCACTTTTTGCGTCCCACGATGACGGCCGTCGCCCTGGCGGTTGCGCTGGGTACGGCCGCGGGCGCATCCGCCCAGGCCGCCAAGCCGGCTGCCTCTGCGGCATCCGTCGACAAGCAGAAGGCCAGCTATGTCGTCGGTTGGGATCTGGCCAGCTCGCTTCCGCCGCTCGTCGCGAAGGAAGTGGATGCCGCCACTGTCGCCAAGGCTCTGCAGGCTGCGCTCTCGGGCCAGAAGCCGACCATGTCGGAAGCCGAAGCCAAGTCGGTGCGTGAAGCCTTCGTCGCGCAGCTGAAGGTCAAGGCCGAAGCCGAGTACAACAAGGTCGCCACGCAGAACAAGCAGGAAGGCGACGCTTTCCTCGCCAAGAACAAGAGCGCGCCGGGCGTGAAGGTCACCTCGTCGGGCCTGCAGTACCAGGTCGTCCAGGCCGGCACCGGCCAGCGTCCGGGTCCGAACGACACGGTCACCATCAATTACACCGGCACCTTCGTGAACGGCGAGAAGTTCGACTCCTCGGCCGACCACCAGCCGGCCGGCCCGGCGAAGATTCCTCTCGCCGCGGTGATCCCGGGCTTCCGCGAAGGCCTGCAGCTGATGCAGACGGGCGGCAAGTACAAGCTGTTCATCCCGTCCAACATCGCCTACGGCGCCAAGCCGGAAAACGGCTTCCCGCCGAATGCGACGATCATCTTCGACGTCGAACTACTCAAGACCGAAGCGACCCCGGCCGGCAAGGCCCCGGCTGCCGCTCCGGCTGGCGGCGGCAAGTAAGCCCAGGCACCAGGAAACACCGAAGGGCGCGGAGCGATCCGCGCCCTTCTTTTATGTGGGAACCGTTTTATGGGGAGCCGGTTTTGTTTGCTCCGGCTCCCCTCCGGACTACAATTGACCGTTACGACGACGTCGGCAGCTCCGGGAGCTACATGAAAGTCACGATCTTTGGCACGGGCTACGTAGGCCTCGTCACGGGCGCCTGCCTCGCCGAGATGGGCAACCACATCGTCTGCGTCGACGTGGACGCGCGCAAGGTCGAGCGACTGAAGGCCGGCGACATCCCCATCTTCGAACCCGGCCTGGAACCGATGGTGGTGCGCAACCATGAGCAGGGCCGCCTGGCCTTCACCACCGATGCCGAACCTGCGGTCGCGCATGGTGACGTCGTGTTCATCGCCGTGGGCACCCCTCCCGACGAAGACGGCAGCGCGGACCTGCAATACGTATTGACCGTGGCGAAGACCATCGGCGACCACATCGATCGCTATACGGTGGTGGTGAACAAATCGACCGTGCCCGTCGGCACCGCCGATCGCGTGCGCGCCGCCGTCGCGGCACGCCTCGAGGCGCGCGGCGTGGACGTTCCCTTCGACGTGGTCTCGAATCCCGAGTTCCTGAAGGAGGGCGACGCGGTGGAGGACTGCCTGCGTCCGGACCGCATCGTGGTCGGTGCCTCCAGCCCGAAGGCAATCGGCGTGCTGCGCAAGCTCTATGCGCCGTTCAACCGGAACCACGATCGCATGGTGGTGATGGACGAGCGCTCGGCCGAGCTTACGAAGTACGCCGCGAACGCCATGCTCGCGACGAAGATCAGCTTCATGAACGAGATCGCGAACATCGCGGAGCACGTGGGCGCCGACGTGGAACTCGTACGCAAGGGCATCGGCGCCGATCCGCGTATCGGCTACCACTTCATCTATCCGGGCGCCGGCTACGGCGGTTCCTGCTTCCCGAAGGACGTCCAGGCGCTGGCTCGCACGGCGCAGTCGGTCGGCTACCAGGCGCGCCTGCTCGATGCCGTGGAAACGGTGAACGACGCGCAGAAGTCGCGCCTGTTCGCGCTGCTCTCGAAGCATTTCGACGGCAAGCTCAAGGGGCGTACGGTCGCCATCTGGGGGCTTGCTTTCAAACCGAACACCGACGACATGCGCGAAGCGTCGAGCCGCCGCCTCATGGAGCAGCTGTGGGACGCCGGCGCGAACGTGCGCGCCTTCGATCCGGAAGCCGCGGACGAAACCCGGCGCATCTACGGCGAGCGCGAGGACCTGACGCTGGTCGAACGTCCTTACGAGGCGCTCGAGGGGGCGGATGCCCTGGCCATCGTCACGGAATGGAAGGCCTTCCGCAGCCCGGACTTTGCACGCGTGAAATCGCTGCTGGCCACCCCGGTGATTTTCGACGGACGCAACCTCTACGACCCGGCTGCGGTCGAGGAGGCGGGCATCGCCTATTACGGCATCGGCCGTGGCCGCAGCCTGAACGGGCGCGAGCATGGCTGAAGTCGATGAGCGCCTGACCGAGCTCGAGGTGCGCCTCGCCTTCATCGACGATACCGTCAACGGCCTTTCGTCGGCGGACGCGGAAATCGCACGCCGGCTGGACCTGCTGGAACGGGCCGTGCGCGAATTGCGCTCGGACCTCGTGAACATGCGTGCGGGCCTTGGAAGCGACCCCGCGACCGAACCCCCGCCGCCGCATTACTGAGCATCGAACGAGCCTTACCGATCATGGCAGAGTCCCTGCGCGACCAGTTGTTGAAGAGCGGCCTCGTGAAGGAAATTCACGAGGAGAAGAAGAAATCCGCGCCGCTAGCGCGGCAGGGCGGCAAGCCACATGGCGGCAGACCCAACCAGGATGGCAGGTCCAATCAAGGCGGACGGCCCAACCAGGGTGGGAAGCCGAACCAAGGTGGCAGGCCGAACCAGGGTGGGAAGCCCAATCCGGGCGGGAGGCCGCAACAAGGCCGTCCGCAGCAGGCAGGGAAGTCCGGGGAAATCGACCTCGCCAGGGCGTACGCCATCCGTGCACAGAAGGAAGCCACGGAACGGAAGCAGGCCGAAGCCGAAGCCGCCGAGCGGGCGCGGCTGCGCAAGGAAAAGAAGCGCAAGGTCGAAGAGCTGCTGAAGGGCAAGGCGCTGAACCTGGCCGACGCGGACCAGGTGCGCCATTTCCCTTACGGGGAAAAGATCCGGCGCGTCTATGTGGACGCGAAGCAGCTCGCTGCGTTGAACGCCGGCGAGCTCGGCGTCGTGCAGCAGGGCGGACGCTACCTCATCGTCGAGAAGACTGTGATCGAGGAACTGCGCGCCATCGCGCCCGAGTTCATCGCGCTGCTGGTCGACCCGAACGCCACAAGCGAATCCGACGACGGCGTGCCCGACGACCTGATGTGGTAATGGCCAAGGTCGTGGTCCACGACGCGATGTCGTAACGCGACGCACGTAGGAGCGCGCCTGCGCGCGACATGTTTTGAGGCCGTGACTGAAAGCTGGCGCGCCAGCTTTGGGACTACGGCGAAAAGATGTCGCGCGCAAGCGCGCTCCTACAGCGCGGGGCGGGTTATGCAGCCGGTGCGGAGAGTTCGGGGTTTTCCCAGCCTTCCTTTCTCGCGAAGCGCGCGCCGTGCTTTTGCTCCAGCTTCGCCAGGCGCTCGCGTACCGCGGCCAGGCCTTCGCTGCGCACGTACTGGATCGGACCGCCGCGGAACGGAGCGAAGCCCGTACCGAAGATCACGCCGGCGTCGAGCAGGTCTGCATCGTCCACCACGTTCTCCGCGAGGCAGGCGATGGCCTCGTTGACCATCGGCAGGATCATCCGGTCCTGGATGTCCGCCGGCGGTACGTAATCCGGATCGACTTCCGGCTTGTCCGGCTTGCCGTCCCTCCACACGTACAGGCCTTCGCCGTCCTTCTTGCCGCGCTTGTTCGCCGCGATCTTCTCCTCGAAGCCCTGCGGCACCTCGAGGCCGAGGAACGGTGCAAGTTCGCGGCCCACCGAGGCGCAAACATCCAGGCCGACCGTATCGGCCAGTTCGATCGGTCCCATCGGCATGCCGAACTTCTTCGCCTCGCGATCAAGGACGGGCCCGGGCACGCCTTCGTTGTAAAGGCGCATGGCTTCCATGAGGTAAGGCATGAGGATGCGGTTGACGAGGAACCCGGGGGTGCCCTTCACCGGCACCGGCAGCTTGCCGATGGCCTTGCAGAAGGCGAGGGCGCGCTTCTCGATGGCGGGATCGAGCGCATCGTGGCGCACGACCTCGACCAGCGGCATCTGTGCCACGGGATTGAAGAAGTGCAGGCCGAGGAAGCGCTGCGGCGACTTCAGGCCCTGGCGCAGTTCGTCGAGCGGGATGGACGAGGTATTGCTCGCGAGGATCTCGTCGGCCTGGAACTGCGGTTCGATCGCGGCATAGAGCGCGTGCTTCGCCTCGGGGTTTTCGAAGATGGCCTCGATGGCAAGATCGGCACCGGCGACGCCGCTGCCCTCCACGTCGGCGCGCAAGCGCGCCATGGCCGCCTCGATCTTCGCAGGCACCTTCAGTTTTTTCTCGAACAGGCCGCGTGCGCGGGCAATGGCCGGCTCGATGAAGCGCGCCTCGCGGTCCTGCAGCGTGACCTGGAACCCCTTGAGTGCGGACCACGCGGCGATGTCGCCGCCCATGGTGCCGGCACCGACGACGTGCACGTGGGAAATGCCATGGTCGATGCCGCCGCCAAGTCCCTTGAGGCGTTCCTGCAGGAAGAAAATGCGGATGAGGTTGTGTGCCGTCGACGTCGTGGCCAGCCTGGCCACCGATTTCGCCTCCAGCTTCAGCCGCTGCTGGATGCTGCCGCCGCCGCGCGCCCAGGTATCGATGAGCGCGAACGGAGCGGGGTAGTGTTCCTTGCGGACCTTGGCCGCCGTCTGCTTGCGCACCATCGGCGCAAGCACGGCGCGCGCTAGCAGTGTGTTGCTGGCCCAGCCCTTCGCCCGCTGCGCGAACGGCCGTGCCACCGGGCGCCGCGCGAGTTCGCGCGCCTCGGCGAGGAGTTCGTCGGGACGGGCGAGCCGGTCGACCAGACCCACGGTTTTCGCCCGGCGCGCACTGAACGGCTTGCCCGTGAGCATCGCCTGGAGCGCATCCGGCGCGCCGATCAGCCGCGGCAGGCGTGCGCTGCCGCCCCAGCCAGGATGGATGCCCAGCATCACTTCCGGCAGTCCGATCTTCGTGGCGTCGTCGTCGGCGGCGATACGCAGACGGCAGGCCAGCGCGAGTTCGGTGCCGCCGCCCATGCAGGCGCCGTGGATGGCAGCCACGGTGGGACAGGGCAGGCGCGCGAGGTTCTCGAAGACGCGCTGGCCGTGCTCGATGTTCTCGAGCACGGTGCCGGTGTGGGCGTATTCCACGAACTCGCGGATATCGGCGCCCACCGCGAATCCCATCGGCTTGGCGGAATGGATGACCACGCCGCGCGGGCCCCCGATGGCCAGCCGTTCGACCAGCGTATCCAGTTCATCGAGCAGCTCGCGGGACAGCGCGTTGGCGCTGGCGCCCTCCCGGTCGAGCGTGAGGACGACGATGCCGTCGTCGTCCACGCTGGTCTTCCAGTGCTTGAATCGAAGTCCTTCGAACATGGCGATCGTGCGGTTGGCGAATGAGCGCACCACCATACCTTTCCCCCGGCCCGAATGCGAGATACCCCGCCGTATGGTCAGTCCGGTCGTCCTTGCGCACGGCTGGCGCGAGGACGGCGATTGGGCGGATACTTCGCGCTCGCCAGTTCCGTCCGAAGCCCATGGATTCCAACGTAGGGAACGATATCTTCGACCGCATCCTGTCGGCCTCCGGGCCGCTGGTGGCGTTGAAGACGGCCGATACGGCCTTGCTGGTGGAGCAGTTCCGGCTGGTGGCCCGGCGTACCGGGCAGGCGGTGTACCTGTGGCGCCACGCCGAGGGTCTGGTAAGCCTGCGCGATGCGCAGATGCGCGTACCGGGCTGCCTGCGCCTTGGCGATGCCCTCCGTTACATCCTGCACAGCCTGCATTTCGGCGTATACCTGCTCGACATGCCCGAGGGGATGCCCAGCGCGACCGACGGTGCGCTTTTGCGGCAACTTTCCCGCACCCAGACCGGCCACGTCCGCCGGATCGTCCTGCTTGGCGCCAGCCCCGGCTTGCTGGCCTCGTTCGAGGGCGACGTGTGGCGGGTGGATGCCGACTGGCAGGCGCGTTCGGCGGCGCCGCGCCTCCGCGACGGCCGTTGGGTGGTCTGACCAATGGCGGCGACGGTCGACGCAAACGGCGTGCTCATCTTCACGGCGCGGCGCGAGGTGCGCCGCGCGGTCTTCGACGCGCTGGACCTGGACGGTGAGTTCGCGCTGCTGAGCGCGCGAGACGCCGCGCAACTGGAGACGCTCCTCGCCGACGCGCCGCCGCTGCACGTAGTGGTGGTCGGCGCGGACGGCAGCGCCGACACCGAGCGCGGCCTGCGCATCCTGCGCGGCTCGCCGGCCTATGCGGGGTTGCCCATCGTCTACGTCGTGGACGACACGCCCGGCGTGGCACCGGAGGGTGCCCTCGACTGGCTGCGTGCCGGCGCGATCGCCGCCGAACTGGGGCAGCGCGTCCGCGCCGCGCTCCAGCTCCCCGCGGTGCCGGCCAAACCGGCGCCACCGCGCAGCGACTGGCGGTTCGCGTTCGATGCAGGCGCCGCCTGGGTCGTCGCCTCGACGCCGGACGGCTGCATCCTCGACAGCGGCGCCGCCATGGAGCGGCTGTGGGCCGGAAAGAGTCCTCTCCAGGGGCGGCTGTTGTCCGAAGTATTCGTGCTCGCGAACGCCGCCGCCTGGCCCGTACCCGATAGCGATGCCCTGGCCTGCAGCCTTCGCCGCGCCGATGGCAGCAAGGTCGGCGGCGAAGTGGACGTGCGCCATATCGTCGATCATGGCGTGCACCGCATCGCCGTGGCCTTCCGCGACCTGCGCACGGTGGATATCGCCGAGCGGGCGCTTTCACTGTTCGCCGTGCTCGATGCCTGTCCCAGCGACGACGACGGCATGAGCGAGGCGGCGGCTCTGCTTGCCGATGCGCTCGAACTCGACGTCGTGGCCGTCTGGTCCGCGCTGCCGGAAAGCGATGCCGGGCCCGAGGTGCTGGCGAGGATCTGGAACGGCCCGGCGCCGGTCGACTGGCCCGAGGCAGGCGACCTGCCGCTGTTGAAAGTGTGCCTCGGCGGCGAACCGCTCGTGCGCCTGGGCACTGACAGCGACGCACCCCTGGCCGATCCGCTCATCGAGGCGCTGGGACTGCGTTCGTACGTGTTGCTTCCGCTGCTGGACGAAAGGCGCAGCGTGATCGGCGCCATGCTGGCAGGCCGTCGTCATCTCGCGAGCGACGGGCGCGTGCTCGCGCCGGCGTTGCGCGCGGCCACGGCGAGGTTCGCCTCGGCGCTGGAACTGCGCCGTGCCCGCGAGCAGGGCCGCGCCCATGGCCTCGTCGACGCGCTTACCGGCCTGCCGAACCGGCTGCTCTTCAACGACCGCCTCGACACCACCATCCGCGAAGCGGGGCGTACTGGCGAATGCTTCGCCACGCTGCTGGTCGACCTCGACCGCTTCAGGAGCATCAACGAAACGCTCGGCCATGCGGTCGGCGACCAGGTGCTGACCTCGGTCGCGAAACGGCTGCGCGCTAGCGTGCGCGCCTCGGACACGGTGGCTCGCTATGCGGGGGACGAATTCACCCTGATCCTCCGCCACATCATCAAGCGCGACGACGTGCTGCGCATTGCCGAGAAGGTGGTGCAGGCCATGGAGCTGCCGCTGTCGCTGGCGGACGGCTCGGAGCTCCAGGCCACGGTGTCGGTGGGCATTTCATTCTTCCCGGAGGACGCCGCGGAAGGGGAATTGTTGCTGCGCCACGCCGACGAGGCCATGTACGGTGCCAAGAGCCTGGGCCGCAACAACTACCAGGTCTACGCCGCCAACGTGGACGCCGCGCAGCAG
>NZ_JBPGXO010000059.1:0-20430 GCF_056755555.1 Luteibacter sp. SVR4-7G
AGATGTGTATAAGAGACAGGCCTGCGACAGGGTCAGAAGTCGTAGGTCGCGGTCAGGCGGGCGTAGCGCGGCGTCTGGTAGTACAGGCCGGTGCCGTAGGTATTGCTGAGCGTGAACGGGGAGTCCTCGTAGGTGTAATCTTCGAGGAGCGGCTTGCGTTCATTGGTGACGTTGAATACCTGCAGGCCGAAGGCCAGCTTATGGTCGGCGAATGCCGGCCGGTATTCCACGGCCAGGTCAAGCTGCTTCACCCACGGCAGGCGCTGGTCGCCCGGTGCGTACAGTGTGCCGGCGCACGAGTGGTACGACGAACCGTAGCTGATCGGGTCGTCGTCGTTCGGACCGAAATAGCCGAGGCAGGACTTCGGCGCACCCGAAGTGATGCGGACCGCACCCGAGAACATCCACTCAGGCGTGAGCTGGTATGAGCCATAAGCCTTGAACTGGTGCTTGCGGTCATTGGCCAGCAGGCCGTTGCTGTGGACCATCAGTGCGGCGGCATCCCAGTCCTGGGTCTTCGAGACGTCGTCCTGGCCGATGTCCGACTTCACCTGGCCCTCCGTGTTGCCGTAGCTCTTCGAGAAGGTGTAATCGAAGCGGGCGAACCACTTGCCGTCGAACGGATGCTCGAGGTACAGGTCAAGGGCGTAGTACTTGCGCTTCGCACCCTGCGTGAAACCCCAATCGGCCGCGCTCATCTTAAAGTCAGTACGGCCGTTGCCGTCAGCGTTGGCGAAGCTGAACTCATTGGTCTTGCCCGGGTTGAAGATGACGCAGCCCGGAATGGTGACCGAGTCGGGATCGATGCCCATAGACTGGAGTTTCAACTGGACCTTACCGGTCCCGTCGGGGTTTGCGGTATCGCAGACATCGTCGATCGCGGCTTGCAGCTTGCGCAGCGTGAACTTCGCACCCGTCACCCAATTGGCGCCCAGGGTCTTGTCGAAGCCAAGGATGGCTTCATCTTGGTACTGCGACTTGAGGTCGGTCGCGGTGATCGATTTGGCGTCGTTCGGCTGGCCGTATTCGCCATTGGACGAGACAGGACCCGGGCCCATGGGCGTAAGGCCGGTCGGCTCGCCGTGGCTGTCGATGCCGGTATACGTGAAGTACTCGTTCGTGTAGGTCGACGACGAGGCGCCACGGATCGCCACGCTGTTCGGCAAGGCGAGGTAGTAGCGGCCGAGGTTGCCGTACACCTTCAGCGAGGAATCGCCAAACACATCCCAGGCAAAGCCGGCGCGCGGAGCCCACTGATTACCGCTGTCGACGTAGGACTCGCCGACGTTGTTGTAGTTGGAGAACTTGTCGTTGCGCACACCGACGGTCAGCAGGAACTTGTCGGTGATCTGCCACTTGTCTTCGAGGTAGTACGCCTTCTGCTTCACCGACATGCTGGTGGTGGTGTTGTAGATGTACCTCGAGACGTAGTAGCCCTCGCCGCCCGGCGCGCCGACGCCCAGACCGGGAACCACGGCCTTGGACGGATTGTTGGCGTGGCTGTAGATCCACAGATAGCCTGGACCAGTTGTGTCAACGCCCTCGTTGTGGGCGCTGTAATACATGTTGTCGATACCGCCGGTCAGGCGGTGATCGCCCACCTGCCACTCGAGGTCGGCGCGCAGGCCGTGCGTCTTGCTGTTCGCATCCGGCGCGTTCATCTGCGAGGTCACGGTATTGGTGCGGATCGGCGTGCCGCCATTAAGGGCCGGATCCTGGTTCGTCGCGCCGCTGATCAGCGGCAGGTCGCCGTTGCCCGGGTTCTTCAGGATGTCGTCTGTCCTGCTCTTGCCGTACGTCGCCGAGAACGTCAGGTCGTCGGTGATGTAGCTGGTGTACTTGGCGATGGCGTACTTCGACGAGATCTTGGTCGAATCCGGATAAGTGCCGTCTTTGCCGAGGTGCGACTGGGTATCGTAGTCGTAAACGTCGTAGACACCGCTGCGCTCGTCCGTCGAGCGGATGCCCGTCAGTTCGAGGATGTTGCTGTCGTTGATGTTCCAGTCGATCTTGGCGTAGTACTTCGGAAGATCGTAGGTGTAATTATTGGTCGCGGGCTTGGCCGACATGTAGGACGACGTAGTCGTACCTTCCGTCTTCTCGGATTCGGCCGCCACGAACATGTACAGCTTGTCCTTGATCAATGGACCACCGGCGTAGCCGCTGACGGTGCGGGTCCACTGCGTGTCGCCCTGACGGCTGCGGAAGAGCGTGCCGGTCAGCGAGGGATCGGTGTAGCCGTAGCCGGCGGGCGGCGTTGCGCTCGGGAAGTACTCATTGCCGAGCTGCGAGCGGGCAAACTTCGGCTCCCACAATACCTGCGCGCCGAAGTGCCATTCATTGGTGCCGCGCTTACCGACCTGGCTGATCACGCCACCGTCGGAACGGCCGTACATGGCGCTATAGCCGCCCGTATAGACTTCCTGCTGGTCGATCGCACCGTAAGGGAGGCCGACGCCGCCGAGGTTCTTCAACGGATCGGAGGTGTTGTAGCCGTTGATGTAGTACGCGTTCTCGGTGACGCCAGCGCCGCCGAACGACACCGTGCGGCCATTCTTGAAGCTGCCGGCACCGGTGACGGCACCCGGCGCGAGCAGGGCGATGGCTTCGGCGTTACGGCCGAGCGGCAGGCGCGCCAGCTGCTCCGACGTGACGACCGTGCGCGAGTCGACCGCCGCGACGTCGATCGGCGGGAGCGCATTGGCCGTGACCGTCACCGAACCGAGCGACTGGGCGTCGGCGGCGGTGGCTCCGGCAAAAGAGACTTCCGAATTCGCGCCGACGGTCAGGTTGACATTCTTGCGCGAATCGACGACCTGGCCGTTCTGCACGACGTTGACCGTGTAGCTGCCCAGGGGCAGGTTGCCGAGGCGGTAGCGGCCGTCTGCATCGACCGGAATCTGGCGGTTGACGCCGTTGGAGCCGGAGATCTGGATGGTGCTGCCGGGCGCGGCCTGGCCGAAGATGGCACCGGTGGTGGACTGCGCGACCACGGCCCCTGTGCCGCCCAGGCTCACCGCAAGGGCGAACGCCAGCGCGGAGCGACGCAGAAGCTGCGTCTGACGGATGTTGCGTGAATACATTTTTCGCTCCCCAGAATTGGCCAAAACAGGCCAGCTAACGTCGGTGGAAACCGACGAATCTCACGTGGAAACCTCCTCGCCGCGCTTGGGTCGAACTCTCCCCCGAGAGTGCGACGACGATCGAGAACCACGTGCCACCGCAGATCGATTGGTGCGGTGGAGGGAACATAGAGCCAAGATTCCGGACGCGTCAATAGTTACCGATTCATATAGCTTACATTCGCAAAATGTTACGTGTCAGGTAGGGGTATCGCGGACATATCTAGCTATTTTTCCTAGGAATCCTAGGAATTTTTCGGGGGTTCCTGTGACCAGTTTCACTGCAAGGGCGTGCGGTTTTCGCCGGACGTACGAAAAAGACGCCACCGTTCTGTCACGGTGGCGATGGGGAGTTTGCAATGAGGGTCCGTCCCTGGACCATTTATTGTTGTCGTCAGGGAAACGATGACCGGCGTGGGATCAGAAGTCGTACGTCGCGGTCAAGCGTGCGTAGCGCGGCGTCTGGTAGTACAGGCCCTGGCCGTAGGTGTTGCTGACCGTGAAGCGATCGTCCTCGTACGTGAAGTCCTCGAGCAGCGGTTTGCGCTCGTTGGTGATATTGAACACCTGGATGCCGAGGGCCAGCTTGTGGTCGGCGAAGGCCGGGCGGTACTCCAGCGCCACGTCCAGCTGCTTGAACCACGGCATGCGCTTCTCGCCCGGCGCGTAGAGCTTGCCCGCGCAGGAGTGGTACGAGGAGCCGTAGCTGATCGGGTCGTCGTCGTTCGGGCCGAAGTAGCCGAGGCAGGACTTCGGCGCACCAGACGTTATCCGCAGCGAACCGGAGAACATCCACTCCGGCGTGAGCTGGTAGGAACCATACGTCTTGAACTGGTGCCTGCGGTCGTTGGCCAGCAAGCCGTTGCTGTTGACCATGATCGCGGCCGCATCCCAATCCTGCGTCTTTGAGATATCCGTCTGGCCGATGTCGGACTTCACCTGGCCTTCCGTGTTGCCGTAGCTCTTCGAGAAGGTGTAATCGATGCGCCCGAACCACTTGCCGTCGAACGGATGCATCAAATACAGGTCCAGACCGTAGTATTTGCGCTTCGCTCCGGTGGAGAAGCCCCAGTCGGCCTTCGTCATCGTGAACTCGGTGCGACCGTTGCCGTCCGCGTTCGCGAAGCTGAAATCGTTCGACCGTCCGGGATTGAAGATCACGCAGCTAGGGATCGTCACGGAATCCGGATCGATGCCCATCGAGGCGAGCTTCAGCTGGGCCTTGCCGGTCCCATCCATGTTTACCAGGTCGCACACATCGTCGATGGCGGCTTGCAGCTTGCGCAACGTGAACTTCGCGCCGGCGACCCAATCCGGACCCAGGGTCTTGTCGAAGCCGACGATGGCTTCGTCCTGGTACTGCGACTTGAGGTCGGTCGCCGTGATCGACTTCGGGTCATTCGGCTGGCCGTATTCGCCGTTGGTCGACACGGGGCCCGGGCCGAGCGGGCTCAGGCCCAGCGGCTCGCCATTCGGATCGATGCCTGTATAAGTGAAGTATTCGCTGGTGTTCAACGACGACGAGGCGCCGCGGATGGCAACGCTGTTCGGCAGGGCGAGATAGTAGCGGCCGAGGTTGCCGTAGATCTTCAGCGAGGAATCGCCGAAGACGTCCCACGACGCGCCGATGCGCGGCGCCCACTGGTTGCCGCTATCGACATAAACGCGGCCGCGGTCGTTGTAGTTCTTGAACTTGTCGTTGCGGACACCGACCGTGAGCAGGAACTTGTCCGTCACCTGCCACTTGTCCTCGAGGTAGTACGCCTTCTGGTCGACTGACATGCTCGTGGTCGTAATGAAGATGGCCCGGCGGGCATAGTAGCCTTCGCCGCCAGCAGGGCCGACACCAAGGCCCGGCACCAGTGCCGCGGCCGGGTCGCTCTCCTTTCCGTACACCCACTGGTAGCCTGGACCCGTAGTGGAAAGGCCCTCGTTATGGGCATGGAACTTCATGTTGTCGATACCGCCGGTAAGGCGATGGTCGCCTACCTGCCATTCGAGGTCGGCGCGCAGGCCGTGGGTCTTGCTGTTGGCGCCAGGAGCAATCTTCCGCGTGGTGGCGGTGCTGTTCACCAGCGAGCCGGCGCCCGGGATAGCCGGATCCTGCAATTCCGGATGGCTTATGAAGGGGAGCCCCTGGTCGCCCGGGTTGGTCTGCACGTCCGTCGTCTTGCTCTTGCCATAGGTGGCCGAGAAGGTCAGGTCGTCGGTGATATAGCTGGTGTACTTGCCAATGGCGTAGGTCGACGAGGTCTTCGTGCTGTCGGGATACTGGCCTTCGAAGCCGGTGTGCACGCGATTGTCGTAGTCGAACGTCGAGTACTTGCCGTCGCGCTGGTCGGACGAGTTGATTCCGGTCAGCTCGAGGATATTGCTGTCGTTGATGTTCCAGTCCAGCTTGGCGTAGTACTTGGGCAGGTCGTAAGTGAAGTGATTGGTTGCGGCCGGTGCCGTGGTGAAGGCGTTGGTATCGGTGCCTTCCGTCTTCTCCGTCTCCGCCGCGACGAACAGGAACAGCTTGTCCTTGATCAGCGGACCGCCGGCATACGCACTTACCGTGCGCGTCCACTGGGTGTCGCCGGCCCGGTTCCGGTAGAGCTTGCCGGCGAGCTCCGGTGAGGTATAGCCGTACCCCGGAGGGAGGTCGGCGTTGGCAAAGTACTGGTTGCCCAGTTGGGCTCGCGCGAACTTCGGCTCCCAGAGCAACTGCGCGCCGAAGTGCCACTCGTTCGTACCGCGCTTGCCGACCTGGCTGATCACGCCGCCGTCGGAGCGGCCGTACATCGCGCTGTAACCGCCGGTATAGATTTCCTGCTGGTCGATGGCGCCGTATGGCAGGCCGACACCGCCGAGGTTCTTCAAAGGATCGGTCGTGTTGTAGCCATTGATGTAATACGCGTTCTCCGACACGCCTGAGCCACCGAACGACACGGTGCGGCCGAAGTAACCCGCACCCGGGTTCACGCCCGGCGCGAGCAGGGCGATCGATTCCGCATTGCGACCCAGGGGCAGCCGGGCGAGTTGCTGCGCGGTGACGACGGTGCGTGAGTCGACGGCGGAGACGTCGATCGGAGGCAGCGCGTTGGCGCTGACGGTGACGGAGTCGAGCGATTGGGCGTTGGCGGCTGTGGCGGCAGCGGCGAACGATACTTCGGAGCCGGCACCGACAGTGAGGCCGACATTCTTGCGCGAGTCGACCACTTGACCGTTCTGCATCAGGTTGACCGTGTAGTCGCCCAGCGGCAGGTTGCCGACGCGATAGCGGCCATCCTCGCCCACCGGCACCTGGCGGGTAACGCCGGTGGAGCCGGTAACCTGGATCGTGCTGCCAGGTGCCGCCTGACCGAAGATGGCGCCAGTGGTTGCCTGTGCGAACACGGTGCCGGTACCGGTGAGACCGGTGGCCAATGCAAATGCGAGTGCGGAACGACGCAAGACATGCGCCTGACGGATAGTGCGTGGACTCATGTATGGCTCCCCAGAGATAGCCCGAACGGGCAACGAAACGCCGGCGAATGGCCGACGGTCTCACGTGGAAAGCGCTTCTCCATCGTCGTGGATCCGAATCTCCCCCGAGCATCGATGACGATGGAGAACCACGTGCAGGAACCGCCCATTGCTGTGCGGTCGGCCCGACAGTAGGCGCGTAATTACGAACGCGTCAATAGTTACGGATCACAAATGCGGCCATCGCAAGAAATCGCGCAGGAACGTGCGATTTGGGCGCATATGTAACTATTTTTATTAGGTTTGTAGGCAAGTAGCTAACTTGCGGCCGCGGCGGGATTTTTCGCCTGGAAAGGCTCGAGAAAGGCCACTGGAAGCTTCGCGAAAGGCGTCAGGCCGGAACCCTGGGCCGGGTCGGCATGGTTCCGGACGGAACGACCGGGTCGGACCGCCGGGCACCGCTGACGGGAACAGTGACGTTGTTCGCGTGCTGCGCACTGCGCTTGGACGGTGAGCCGTTCACCACATTGGCCACGAACCGCACGGCCTTGTTCAACGCCGTGCCGATGAAGGGCAGCCGGGTCACGGGAACGGAAATCACGGCCACTTCCTCGCGCACCAGGTGGATGTTCGGTTCGGCATGCGTCCAGGCAAGTTCCACTTCATTCGGAGCGGCGGAACGGCTTGGTACGTCATCGTTCGTGATGCGCTGCACTTCGCGGAAGAAATGCAGGTGGATGAAACCGTCGTCGGTCGGACCGGTGACCGCCATGCCCGTCGCCACTGCCGAAGTGAAGTGCGTGGGCCGAACATGCAGGATGCTTTTCTTCGACGGTGGCGACACGGGAATGCCTCGGCTCATGGCGAGGCGTCCCCGACGCCCCAGCCGTGGAGGATACGTGAAGGAGATGACCGGCGGGGGTACGATGTGTGACGCACGTCGACTTCGGACCATGAACCATGCCTTCCATTTCGATCAAAAGGGTCTACGAGGCGCCGGGCGGCAGGGAAGGGATGCGTATCCTGGTGGATCGCCTCTGGCCCAGGGGCCTCACCAAGGAGAAGGCAGCGGTGGATCTGTGGATGAAAGACGTCGCTCCGTCACCATCGTTGCGCACGTGGTTCGATCACCGCGAGGACCGCTTCGGGGAATTCAGGCGCCGCTACCGCGCGGAACTGGAGACCAACCCGGCGGTCGCTGAGCTTCGTGCACTGGCCGGCAAGCGCAAGGTGACCCTGGTCTACGGCGCGCGCGACGAACTCATCAACCACGCGGCGGTGCTGGCGGAGTGGTTGCGCCAGGAACATTGATCGTTCGCTCGCTTTTTACGTAGCGTTTACCCCTCGATCGGGCACGCTCGCAAGCATGTTCAGGAGGCCATGACATGAGCGACGACAAGACCAAGCGGGGTCCCGCTGACGGTGACCGCATCAACCTCAACGAGGATTACGAGGTCCGGTACTGGACGAAGGAATTCGGTGTTTCCGAAAGCGTCCTGCGCGAAGCCGTGAAGCGGGTCGGCGTCATGAAAAAAGACGTGGGCGAGGAACTCCGCCGCAGGAAGTCCTGAAGCGGCGCAAGGACCGCTGGGGGAGCCCATGCACCTAGGACCATGCGTCCGTGGCGGGGCAACGAACGGCCGTCTCAACGGCTAAACGGATGCTAAACTCCCCCTCTTGAAATTCGCCTGGTGCTGCATAAATTACTGTTCGCCGGCCGCTTCGGGACCGGCCCGCCGCCTGCTTCACGGGGCGGCCTGGAGAACCCATTCCGTATTGCTGATGATGAGGATATGGCTATGCGAACTCTTCTCGATTATTCCCCGCTGCACCGTTCCAGTGTCGGTTTCGACCGCGTGTTCGACCTCCTCGAGTCGGCGGCGCGCAACCAGGCGTCCGACAATTATCCCCCGTTCGATTCGATCAAGCTGGATGAGGACCGTTACCGGGTGACCATGGCTGTCGCAGGCTTCCGCGAGGGTGACCTGACGATCACCACCCAGGGCAACCTGCTCCTCGTCAGCGGCGAGCGCAAGGGCGAGCCGGAAGGCGAGTACCTGCATCGTGGGATCGCCACCCGTCCGTTCCAGCGGCGTTTCGAGCTGGCGGAACACGTGCATGTCACCGGCGCGCGCCTGGCCGACGGCCTGCTCTCGATCGATCTCAAGCGCGAGGTGCCGGAGGCGATGAAGCCGCGCCAGATCCGCATCGAAGGCGGTGAGGGAAAGGATTCCACCGTGCGGCAGTTGACCGACCAGGCAGCCTGATCGATCCCGCCCGGGCGCCATGACGGTGCCCGGGCTTCCCTGCCGGTCGGCATGCGGCACCATTCGATGCCGTCCGTCCGCTGCATTTCCTTGCAGGCCCGCTCTGTGATAACCATGCGGGATGACCGAACGATCGCTTCATCCCCATGACGCTCGGGCACGGATTGCTCTCCTCGAAGACGACATTGAGCTGCGTGACCGGATACTCCTGCCTGGCCTGGCCGACTTCGGGTTCGACGTGCAGGGGTTCGGCAAGGCGGCCGAACTGTATGCGGCGATGTTCGGCGGAAGGTTCGACATCGTGGTGCTCGACGTCGGACTCCCCGGCGAAGACGGCTTCTCCGTCACTCGTCGCCTGCGCACCCTCTCGTCCATCGGCATCGTCATGCTCACCGGCCGCGACGGTGTACCCGACCGCGTGCGGGGCTTGAGCGAGGGTGCCGACGCCTACCTCTCCAAGCCGGTGCAGACCGAACTGCTTGCCGCCACGCTGCGAAGTCTCGAGCGGCGCTTGCGGATGCAGGCGGGTGCAGACACCGCGGTTCCTTCCGTCGGCCAATGGACCCTGGATGCGGGCGGCTGGTGCCTCATCGCACCTTCTGGCGCCATGGTCGCGCTGACGCAGGCCGAGCGCCGCGTCATGAGCCTCCTGCTGGAGCAGCCGGCCGAGCCCGTGCCGCGCGAGGCGATCATCGCCTCGCTCACAGAAAACGTGCACGACTTCGATCCGCACCGGCTGGAGACGATCGTGCACCGGCTCCGCAAGAAGGTTGCCGACGGCACAGGCGAGGCCTTGCCAGTGCGCGCCGTGCACGGGGTCGGCTACGTCATGATTCCCTGAGCGCAGGCAGCGTCCAAACGGGAATCGCAAGCGCCATATCCGGCCGCGGCTACGGGGAGGCGCAGCACGAAGCGGCTGCCCACGCCGCGCTCGCTCTCGGCGCGGATGCTGCCGCCCGCGGCCGCGACGACGTCGCGTGCCATCGACAAGCCGAGCCCGGTGCCCTCGTCGTTGGGCTTGGTCGTGAAGAACGGTTCGAAGATCCGGCGGCGTGTCGCAGCATCCATGCCGTGACCGTTGTCGGTGACGTCGATTTCCACGTGCGCCGCCTCGCGGCGAACACCGATGCGGAGCATGCCTCCGGCATCCATCGCATCCCTTGCGTTCGCGGCGATATTGAGCAGGGCCAGCTCCAGCTGCGAGCGGTCGATGCGCAACGGCGTCGGCGCCTTGTCTACGTCGACTTCCAGTCGGATCGACGGACCCATCAGCTGCGTCAGCATCGGCACCAGTTCGCGCACGGCGTGGCCCGCTTCGAAGGTCTCCGGATGTGACATTTCCCGCCGGCTGAAACCAAGCAGCTTGCGGCAGATCACGGCGCCCCGGCTGGCCGCGGCCTCCACGCCCTCGAGCGCACGATGGAGCAGGTCCAGGCTGGCGTCCGAGCGATGCCGCTGGCCTGCATAGCCCACGATCACATTCAACACGTGGTTGAAGTCGTGCGAGATACCGCCCGCCAGCCGGCCGACGGCCTCCATCTTCTGCGCATGCACGAGGTGCTCCTGCGCGCGCTCCCGTTCGCCCATCTCGAAACGCAAGCGGGCATTGGAGATCGCCAGTTCCGCGCTGCGCCGCACGGAATCGTCGAGGCTCTCGCGCAACGCCGCGATGCAGCGATCGAGTACGACGATGATGATGAGATAACGGATCGCCAGCGAGGGTGTATAGCTCACCGCCGCATGCCAGGGCTTGCCAGCCTCCAGCGCGGCGAGTACGTCGGTGACGGCACCTATCGCGAACATGCCCAGCAATACGGCGAACAGCAGCCATAGCGTGCGGCGGCCGAGCAGAAGGCCGCCGAGTACGACCAGGAGCATGGGCACGCTGGGGTCGCTCATCTGCAGGCGCAGCCCCGTCGCCGCATAGGCGACGGCTTGCGTGGCCACCTGCGCCACGATGAACCCGACGACCGCCGCACGGAAATGTCCGCGCCGGATCGCCCATACGCACGCCCATGCGACGGGCACGATGGCCAGTCCCATCCACCGATCGACATCCAGTCCGTGGGCGTCGGAGAAGCCGACGGTCAGGCGCAGGTAAAGCCAGTTGAGCGGAAGGAACAGGCCCATCCAGGCCAGGACGAATTGAAGGAAAACCGCATTGCGTCGATCGACGGCGTCACGGACTGGAACGCGACCCAGCCACGCGCGTATGTGCCTCCACATGGTAACCACCACCCCGATGTCGTGGCCGCCCCCTACGGCTCACGTGTTGGCCCGTGCACGAACACTAAGCCCGCCGCACCCATGTGAGCAAGTGTGAGAAGTCGGGAGCAAGTGAGCGTGACTCGCTCCGCGACAGTTCCTACGTTGTGCGCCTCATCGGCGTGGCGGTCCATCCGCTTGCATACGCCGGCAGGGTTTCTTCGGGAGACAACGATGAACACGACACACGGCAAGGTGGTACGCGGTGCAGTGCTCGCGATCGCGATCGGCACGACGCTCTACGGCACGACGGCATCCGCTGCGTCGTGTCCGTGGGGCATCCTCGATCCGGCCCAGGCCAGGACAGGGCAGGCGCTGGGCTGCACGCGGCCCGACCTCGCGCGCTTGCTGGCGGCTGCCGACTACTTCACGGCCAACGGCGCGGGCGACGGCAGTGATATCTCCCGGGCGGTCGGGACAAACGCCATGGCGGCCGGAGCCGGCGCGTCTTCGAATGGCGTGAACGCCACGGCCATCGGCACCGGATCGCTCGCTGGTGCCGATTACGCGTCCGCGTTCGGCGGCTACGCACAGGCGATGGGCTACGGCGCGCTCGCCGGGGGCAAGGACAGCCGGGCCGTTGGCGAATGGGCCGTGGCCCAGGGCATGGAAAGCCAGGCGACCGAGCGCGGCGCCACCGCCGTGGGCGGACGCGCGAATGCCGCGGGGGAATCCAGCACGGCCATCGGCGGCTCTTTCGATTCTTTCCTCGGCTTCGTGCGCACCGAGGCACTCGGCGCGCACGCCACGGCGGTTGGTGCGGGCGCGCATGCGGAGGGCGACTTCAGCACGGCGGTCGGCGAACGCTCCGTCGCTTCGGGCGTGGGCAGTTCCGCGCTCGGCGGTACCGCCTGGTCGCACGGCGACTTCAGCCTTGCCCTCGGCCCGCTGTCGCAGTCCATCGGGATGGAGAGCGTGGCGATGGGCATGGATTCCCTGGCCGAAGGACCGGGTAGCCTTGCCCTGGGCGCCCGGTCCACCGCCGCCGGTGAACTGAGCACGGCGGGCGGTTACGCCAGCCGCGCCGGTGCCCTGTGGAGCACGGCGTACGGTGTCGGCAGCCAGGCGAACGGGCAGAGTTCCACGGCCATCGGCGGTGCGATGACGGTGATCGACGGCAGCACCTGGGAGGAGCAGACCTGGGTGACCGAGGCGAACGGGCAGGAAAGCACGGCGCTCGGTGTCGCGGCGCATGCCAACAACTACGGCAGCGTCGCGGTGGGTGCCGTGGCCGAATCCTCGGCGGATTCGGCTGTCGCGGTCGGTTCGGCGAGCACCGCGCGCGGCGCGCGTTCAATCGCAATAGGCAGTCAGGCAAGAGCGTTCGACGTGCTGGGCGTCTCCCTCGGCGCGAACGCGATCACCACGGGTCCCCGTGCCACGGCACTGGGCGAGACGGCGCGGGCGGATGGCGACGGAGCTGCCGCCATCGGGGCGGTATCGCGTGCATACGGCGACCAGAGCGTGGCCGCCGGCTGGGCCGCCGCCGCCGTCGGCGCGCGCAGCGTCGCACTTGGCGCGTACTCGGCGACCCTGCTCGACGACGTCGTCTCGGTGGGGCATATCGCCGGTGACCCTGATATGTTCGGCGCGCCTTACGAGGACACGCTGACGCGGCGCATCGTGAATGTTTCCGACGGCGTGAACGATTCCGACGCCGCCACCGTTGGCCAGTTGCGCAACGCCGACGCGTCGCGGTACTTCGCCGCGACCGGTGCGACCGACGATAACGCCCTTGCCACCGGTGCCTATGCCCTGGCCGCCGGTTCGGGCGCCCTGGCGATGGGCGACGAGTCGGTCGCCCTTGGCGCCGGTGCGAATGCATTCGGCGAACTCTCGACGGCCACGGGGTATGGCAGCCTTGCTCAGGCCAAGTGGAGCACCGCCTATGGTGTCGGCAGCCAGGCGACGGGGCAGAGCGCGACCGCCGTGGGCGGCCAGATGATCGTCATCAACGGCGACACCTGGGAGCACGAGACCTGGTCGACCGAAGCGAGCGGCAAGGAAAGCACCGCGCTGGGCGTGGCGGCACACGCGACGGAGTATGCGACGGTCGCCGTGGGCGCGGTGGCCGAGGCCTCGGGAGACAGTGCCGTCGCCATCGGCGGAGCGAGCACCGCACGAGGCAGCCGCTCCGTGGCGATCGGCAACCAGGCGCGGGCATACAACACGCTGGGCGTCTCCATCGGTGCCGGTGCATCGACCAGCGGCGAGCGGGCGATGGCGCTGGGCGAGAAAGCTTTCGCCTCGGGCGAGAACGCCACCGCGGTGGGCGCACTGTCGAACGCCGTCGGCAAGGAAAGCGCGAGCATCGGCTGGTCGACGACGGCGCTAGGCAAGGGTAGCGTTTCGCTGGGTTCGTACTCGGCAGCTGGCCAGGACAACGTCGTCTCCGTGGGACACGCGGCGAACGATCTGAACTCGGGTGGCCAGCCCTACGGCGATGTGCTGACGCGTCGTGTCGTCAATGTCGCACCGGGCAGCGCGGACACCGATGCGGTGAACATGGCGCAGCTGAAGAAGACGGCCCAGGTCGCCAGCGGCCAGCTGGGTGCGTTCGGGGAGGACGTGGCCCGGGCCTTCGGTGGCGGTGCGAGCTTCGGCGTCGCGGGATTCGCGGCGCCGCTGTACACGATCCAGGGCGCGAGCTTCAACAACGTCGGTGACGCCTTTGGTGCCGTCGATGGTGCGCTTTCGCAGCTGGATGGCCGCGTCGGTGCCCTCGAGGATGCCGCCATGGCAGGTGATGACGTAGCGGGGACCGGGGGTATCGCTGCGACGGCCAAATCCGCCAGGACGGCAAACACGTTGTCGGCGAAGCGCAGCGCGCCCGACTCACTTGCGCCAACGACCCTCGCAACACCTGCCGCCGCACCGGCCACGCCGACGGCGACGACCGATCCAGCGACCGTCGGGCAGGTCGACGAAGCGCTGGTCAATGCGAAGTCGTACGCGGACACCGGCGACCAGCGCACGCTAACCGACGCCAAAGCCTATGCGGATAGCAAGCTGGTGAACATGGTGGGCAGTGGCGAGTTCAACTCCTTCCGCAACCAGGTGGACGACCGTTTCCATCGTGTCGACGAGCGCATGGACCGCATCGGCGCGATCGGTGCAGCCAGCACGCAGATGGCGATCAACGCGGCGGGTACCACCTCATCGCATGGCCGCATCGCCGTCGGCGCAGGTGTTTCGGGAGGGCAGTCGGCCTTGTCCGTGGGCTATGCGGCGCCGGTCGGCGAGCGCATGCGGGTAAGCATCGGCGGCGCGTTCAGCGGCTCGGAAAATTCGGCTGGCGTCGGCTTTGGCGTAGACCTGTAAGGCCTGGAAAAAATACCGTGCGCCTGGGAAGGCGCACGGCACGCTTTGTCACGCAGCAAACCCGCCATCGATCATGAGGCTCGCGCCTGTGATGTTCGCGGCCTCGGGGCCGGCGAGATAAGCGACGAAGCTGGCGATTTCGTCCGGATGACCGTAGCGGCCAATGGCGAGAAGAGGAATCAGGTTCGCGGCCATCGGGCCGCTGGCCGGATTCATGTCGGTGTCCACGGGGCCGGGCTGCACCAGGTTCACGGTGATGCCCTTCGGTCCGAGGTCGCGGGCCAGGCCCTGGGTCAGGCCTTGCAGCGCCGACTTGCTCATCGCATACACCGCGCCGCCCGCGAATGGCATGCGCTCGGCGTTGGTGCTGCCGATATGGATGATGCGCCCGCCCTGGCCCATCACGCGGGCGGCGGCACGGCTGGCGATCACGGCCGCCCGGATGTTGATGTCGATCGTGCGATCGATGTCTTCCGTGGTGAATTCCTCGATCGGAGCGATGGCGAGCACGCCGGCACTGTTGACCAGGATGTCGAAGCCGCCGAACGCCTCCCTGGTCTTGGTCACGGCAGCTTCGACGGCCGCATCGTTCGCGCTGTCCGCCTGGACGGCGATGGCACGGCCGCCGGCCTTGGTGATGTCGTCGACGACGGCGCTGGCGGCGGTGGCACCCTGCACATAGGTGATCGCGACCGACGCGCCGCCGGCGGCGAGACGGCGGGCGATGGCGGCACCGATGCCACGCGAGCCGCCGAGCACGAGGGCGCTCTTGCCCTGAATGGAATTGAGGTTGGTCATGCTAAATCTCCGGAAGGATGAGGTTCGAAAGCCAGATCAATCTAGGCTTTGGCAGCATCAACCACTAGAGCTGGAGTGGTAGTTTCATTCGATCCACAGGGTTTAGAATCGGCCCGTGGACACCCTCAACGGCATTGCTTGCTTCATCCGCAGCGCGGAATCGGGCAGTTTCGCCGCCGCGGCGCGCATCCTCGGCCTAACCCCCGCGGCGGTCGGCAAGAACGTGGCGCGTCTCGAGCTGGAACTGGGCGTCCGGCTGTTCCAGCGGACCACGCGGCGGCTTTCGCTGACCGAGGCGGGCGAGGCGTTCCGGCAGGAAGTCCAGGGCAGCCTGGACCAACTGCATAACGCCATGGCCAATGCGCGGGCGCGTACCACGGGGCCTGCCGGTGAACTTCGCGTGGCGCTTCCCAATGCCTTCGGCAGGGAATTTATAGTGCCGATGCTCGACACGTTCTTGAAGAAATATCCAACTATCCGGCCGGACTGGCGTTTCGACAATCGTCCTGTCGACCTGATTACCGATGGCTTCGATGTCGCCATCGGCGGCGGCTTCGACCTTCGTCCCGGCGTGGTCGCTCGCGCATTGGCACCTGCGCACCGCATCCTTGTCGCTTCCCCGGCGTTCCTGGCCAGCAGCCCGCGCATCGCGAGGCCGGAGGATCTGAAAGGCAGGGAAGGCATCCTCATTCGCTCTCCGCAGACCGGGCGCGTGCGCGACTGGGTGCTGTCCAACCGGTATGGCGCGGAAGCGGCGATCGAGCTGGACAGACGCATCGTGTTCGACGATCCCGACGCGGCATGCCATGCCGCCGCCCTCGGCATGGGCATCGCCCTGGTCGCCGTGCAATCGGCCTTGCCCTGGATCGAGCGCGATCGGGTGACGCGCGTGCTACCGGACTGGTGGGTGGAGGGCGGCAACCTGTCGATCTATTACTCGGCCCAGGCCCTGCTTCCGCAGAAGACCCGGGTTTTCATCGACCACATCGTGGAAAGCTTCCGGGAGCAGGACCTGCCGGCGCGTTTCAATGCCTTGCATCCGGTGGTGCTCTAGCCCGGCGGCGCGAACGCCGGCACCTCGAATTCGGGCACCGGTAGGGTCACCTCGGTGGGCAACCCGGTCATGTCGCCGGTGGCGAGGAACCGGTAAACCGCCTGTTTCGCCGCGGGTTCGTTCCTCAGCTGATAGAACGCCCCGTCGTGCGACCCACGATGGACCAGGATCGCATGGGCCGTCGGGAAATAGGGAAGGAGGCCCAGCATATTCTCGATGGGCGTCGACGTATCCCAGTCACCGTTGATGAAAATGACGGGAATGTTCGACACCCGCGGCTTGCGCACCTCGTCGCCCATGTCCCCGGTCGGCCAGTCAGCTGCCGAAGCGATGTTGCTCTCGAAGTTCCACGTGCCCAGCATGTCGAGGGCCGGGTCCGTATGGAGCAGTTGATTGCGCTCGGCGCTGACCCCGAGGCTGCTGTCGGCCAGCGGGCCGATCAACGTGGTCGTTCCAGCGGCGCGATCGCTGGCGACCTCGCGCGCCCATGCGTCGTAGTGGCGATGGTAGAGCGACAGGATGAAGGCGGGCCATTCCGAACTTTCCGCCGTATGCGAAATCAGCGCCTGCTGAAGATCGCCAAGGCCGAGGACGATGTGGCGCGGCTGTCCCTTTTCATCCTCGATATCCACTGTGACTGGACCGGCGGCGAAGCGTTCGTGCAATTCCCGCACCGCGGCCATCATGCCCCCCGTGGGCAGGTACGGCGCCAGGGCAGGGGCTTTATCGGCGTCGTAGGCGATCCGTTGCAGCGAGGCGTACACGTGCGACGGCATGTCGTAGCCGTTGTCGAGCGGTTCCACGCTGGCGAGGACGGCGCGGCTCACGATGTCCGGATGCAGCCGCATGACCGCCAGTGACCATTGCGAACCGAAGCTGCCGCCGAAGAGGCTGATCTTCGAATAGCCAAGCGCACGACGAAGATCGTCGACGTCGGCCGCGAACTCACCGATGTCGTATCCGGAAAGATCCTTGTCATGATGGGCCGCGATCGCCGCGCGGGCCTGTGCACGCATCGAGGCCACGTCTTCGGCGACGGTAGCGGGTTGGTCGTCCGGCCATGCCGACGAGGGAACGGTCAAGGTCTCGCCGCGCACGGTGTAACCGCGTTGTTCGACGATGACGAGGTCGCCTACCTGGCCGTACGTCAGCCAGGACGCGAGACGCGAACGGGAGGTCGCGTCGTCGTGGTCGAAGGCGCCCAGCACTTTCAAGCCCGGGCCGCCAGGCAGCCAGAAAACAGGCGGCGTGCCAGGACGGGTCGAGGCCGAACCCTTGATGCGTGCGAAACCCACGCCGATGAGCCGGCTCCCCGGTTTGTGCCGGTTCTCGGGGACGTACAGCGTGCCTATGTCATAGGCGACCGGCTGGCCTTTCTCGTCCGTGGTGCTGCGGTGCTCGACGGCGATGTCGCCTGCCTTGTGCTGCTGCGCCCAGACCCCGGTGGGAAGGAGCATGAGCAAGGCCCATGCCAGCGACCGGCGGGAGATCCTGTCGAACGGAAGCATGCGTGCGTTCCTCCTGGCAGTTGGCGGATGCTTCCACAGTCAGGAAATACCGGCAAGGGCCCCTTGCGCCGTGCCAGCGGCCACCTTCCTGGCCGTGCCAGGACAACTTGGTCGGAAACGCTACGTCGTATTGACCGGGGTACAAGGACATCGCAGAGTCCAGTCACTGCGGACACGACGTCACGGAGAGCCAGATGAAGCGAGTCACCGGCATCGGGGGAATTTTCTTCCAGGCAAAAGACCCCGCCGCCTTGGGCGCCTGGTACAAGAAGCACCTGGGCATCGACGTGCAGGACTGGGGCGGCGCCGTGTTCCCGTGGACGGACGATGCGGGCAACCCGACGAAGGGCATGACCATCTGGTCCGTCAGTGCCGCGGGCGGCGAGCAGTTTCCAGCGGGTTCCGCGCCCTTCATGATCAATTACCGCGTGGAGAACCTGGACGCCTTGTTGGCGGCACTGCGCGAAGAAGGCTGCAACGTACTCGAGAAAGCGCCCGACTCCGAGTACGGACAGTTTGGCTGGGTCATCGACCCCGAAGGCAACAAGGTCGAACTCTGGCAACCCCCGGAAAACGACTGAGCTCTCTCGCGAAACGACGGAGCTTCCCCGCGATAGAACCGGGCCCCCCACGTCGTCCCTGCCTTCGCAGGAATGACGCCGAAATGCGCTCAATCGCGGGATTTTCACAGCCATCCCTCGAAGGTAGGCCACCCAAGCCACCGCCAGGATGACACCGATGGACGCCATCAAACTCCTCAAGACCGACCACAAGCTCGTGAAGGACCTGCTAGCGCAACTGGCAGAGACCAGCGAACGCTCGACGAAGAAGCGAGCCGCCTTGCTCCGCGAGATCGAGATCAACCTGAAAGCACATACCACCATCGAAGAAGAAATCTTCTACCCGGCCTTCAAGGAGGCGGGAAAGAAGGCTGAAGCGAAGATGTACTTCGAGGCGCTCGAGGAGCATCGCGCGGCCGAAGACCTGGTCATGCCCGATCTCCTGGACACGGACCCCTCAAGCGTCGAATTCTCCGGCCGGGCCAAGGTCCTGAAGGAACTCATCGAGCATCACGCCGACGAGGAGGAGAAACAGATGTTCAAGGACGCGAAGGAACTCCTGTCCAGGGAGGAGCTGGCCGAACTCGGCGCCCAGATGGAAGAGCGGAAGGCCGAGGTCATCGCTTCGTTTGGCTGAGTTTCGCTTCCTTCGGCAGTGTTCGGGGCTTGCCCAACACTGCCGAATTCGCTTAGGACTCGCCCTTATCAAAGCGAATCGACGGACTCGCGCAGCAGGCTCGTTGGCTAGTCTCGCTCGAGCCGCTCAAGCAGTTCCGTGGCGCGGAACACGCGACCGCGCTTAGCCATCGGCGAGGACGAATGGAGAATGCCGCGTTCGACCAGGATTTCGACGGCGGTGGATGCCGTCTGGAACGACGTGCCCAGCAACGAAGCCAACTCGTTGATGCTGACGACAGGATGCCCAAGGAGGAGCCGGGGCACCTTTCTGGCGGCGGCATCAGCGCGAAGATCGGAAAGCTGTGCCTGCCAGCGCCCTGCCATATGGTTCATGTCTTCCGCGATCGCAACGGATGTGTCGCATGCGGCGACGATGGCGCGGCAGATAAACACGATCCAGGTATTCCATTCCTCGCGTAACTGCACGCCGGCGAGGGCTGCGTAATAGGCCTGGCGATGGCGCAGAAGATAGCCGGACAAATAAAGAGGCGGATAGCCTGCTTCCGCCAGCATCAGCGGCATCAGCAGACGCCCGACGCGTCCATTGCCGTCGGCGAACGGGCGAACGGTTTCGAATTGCGCATGGGCCAGGGCCAGGCGGAGGACCATGGGAAGCTCCCAGACCTCGTCTTCCCGCGGCTTGTAGCGGAGCATGGAGTCTTCCAGTTCCCGCATGCATTGATCGATGTATCCAGGAGGAGGGGGGATAAACGTTGCATCCTCGATGCGCCCCGCGCCGATCCATGCCTGGTTGTCGCGCCAGGCTCCCGGCGTCACGTGGGGTACCGCATTTTCCATAAGCGTTCGATGGAGCGTCCGGATGAGATCGAGGGTGACGTTTCCGCCCTTCGGCCCATGAAGCGATTTCAGTCCGAGGTCCAGCGCGACGACGTATCGCTCCGTGACCTGGGCATCCGCGGGGGCGCCATCGAAGCTTCGTGTCGCCTCGTACTCCAGCAGTTCGGAAAGTTGCGCCCGGGTGCCCTCGATCTGCGAACTCTGCACCGCCTCGCGCCGGGTCAGCGTCCTGGTGATGAGGTTGGTGTTCGGCAGGAGCCTGGTGGCCTCCTGGAGACGGCCGAGCGCTACCGAAGCCTCGCGGATGGATGCGGATGCCTCGCGCGGCAGGGAGGGGGAGCGTGGCGTAGCTGGCGGCACCAATGCCTTGCAATGGCCATGGAGAGGCGCACAGGCGACGAGTTGTCGTCGACGGCAGGGGTCAGATCCTGCTGGCGCATGGCGGGAACACCGGATTGGTAAGTTGGAATAACTCTCCGACTTATTCAAGGATAAGTCCATATCATTGAATAAGAGGCGAGCTTGTTCGAGGATAGGACATGATCCGGCACGTCCGTTGCGCGGCAGCCCACGATTTCACCAGAGCGGTGGCTAGTGTCCGTATAAAGAGGG
>NZ_JBPGXO010000060.1:0-20019 GCF_056755555.1 Luteibacter sp. SVR4-7G
AGATGTGTATAAGAGACAGCGACATGTTTTGAGGCCGTGAGCAACTGGCCCTGTTAGGCCTCGCGAAAAGCTGTCGCGCGCAGGCGCGCTCCTACGCGCGGGCGTGGCGTTTGCTACCCTCGGAAATCCTCCACGGAGTCCAGCCCATGCGTGTCCTCGTCCCCCGCCTCCTTGCCGCCAGCCTGTGCCTTGCCTTCGGCGCGCAGGCCGCCACCTCCACCCCGCCGCCGGCGACGCCGAAGCGCACGGTTTCCGAGACCCTCGCGGGCCAGCCGGTGAAGGATCCGTACCGCTGGCTCGAGAACCCCGAGGCGGCCGACGTCAAGCAGTGGATCGACGCGCAGAATGCCTATACCGAAGCCGCCATCGGCGCCATGCCGCTGGGCAAGGCCCTGAGCAACCGGATCCGCGAGCTCTCGATCACTTCCACCACGCGTTCCTCGCCCACCCTCGCCGGTGGCACCCTGTTCTACTTCGAGAACACGCCGCCGCAGCCGCAGCCCGTGCTGGTCGCCAAGGCCTGGCCGGACGGGAAGACGCGCACGCTGGTGGACCTCAACCAGGGCGACGGCAGTACCGCGATCACGGCCTACTGGCCGTCGCCGAGCGGCCGTTACCTCGCTTACGGCACCGCCGAGGGCGGCAGCGAACTGACCACCATCCATTTCCTGGATACGAGCACGGGCAAAGCGCTGGGCGACGTGCTGCCCTTCGCCGGCGGCGGCACCACGCCGCAGGCGCTGGCCTGGGACGCCGACGAGAAGGGCGTGACCTATGCGCGCTTCGATGCTCCCGCGGCCGGCAAGCCCCTGCGTGAATTCGACGCCTACCTCGCCCACCACGTCATCGGCCAGCCCGCCGCGAAGGACACGGTCGTATTCGGGAAGGGCTATTCGCATGTGGCCGAGTACATCCTCAAGGAAAGCGAGGGCGGCAAGGCCACGGCCCTGCTGGCCAACGAAGGCGACGGTGGCCCGGCCGAGGTCTACCTGCGCGAAGGCAAGGGTGCCTTCAAGCACGTACTCGGCCGCGAAGCCGACGTACGCGAGGCGAGCTGGGTGGGCGACCGCCTTTACGTGGTGACCTTCGCCGGCACGCCGCGCGGCAGGATCATCGCGATCGGCGCAGATGGCAAGGCCACCGACGTGCTCGCCGAAGGCAAGGGCGCCATCCAGCACGTGACGGCACTCGGCGAGGGCTTCCTCGTCGTGCGCAGCGCCGGCCCGGACTGGTGGGCCGACCAGTACGACGCCAAGGCCGGCTTCGTGCGCCGCGTGCCACTGCCTGCGACCGGCATCGCCATCGGCGGCGTCGCCGCCGAAAAAGGCCAGGGCAAGGCGCTGATTTCCTACGCGGGCTGGACGCAGCCCACGCGCTGGGCCGAATACGACGGTGCCACCGGTGCGATGAAGACCATCTTCGAAGTGAAGCCCGCTGCCGACTATTCGAAGGTGCGCGTGACCCGCGTCGAAGGCACCTCGAAGGACGGCACGAAGATCCCGGTGACGGTCATCGCGATGGACGGCACGACGCCGAACGGGAAGCGTCCGACCATCCTGTACAGCTACGGCGGCTTCGGTATCCCGGTGACGCCGGGTTTCATCGGCGCGAACCTGGCCTGGCTGGAGCGCGGTGGCGTGCTGGCCTACGCCAACATCCGCGGCGGCAACGAGTTCGGCGAGGCATGGCACGAACAAGGCCAGAAGACGCGCAAGCAGAACGTGTTCGACGATTTCTATGCGGCCTCGCAGGCGCTGGTCGATACGAAGTGGACCGACACGAAGCACCTCGGCATCCTCGGCGGCAGCAACGGCGGCCTGCTGATGGGCGCGGCGCTCACGCAGCATCCGGAGCAGTTCCGTGCCGTGGTCGGCGCCGTAGGCATCTACGACGTGCCGCGTCACGAGACCGCGTTCTCCAACGGTCCGTACAACGTGAGCGAGTACGGCAGCGTGTCCGATCCCGTGCTGGCGAAGGCCATGCTGGCCTACTCGCCCCTGCACAACGTGAAGAAGGGCACGAACTATCCCGCGGTGCTGCTGACCACCGGCGCGAACGACCCGCGCGTCGCGCCGTGGCAGTCGCGCAAGTTCGCCGCCGCGCTGCAGGACGCCAGCACCTCGGGGCACCCGGTGCTGCTGCTCACCCGCATGAACGCCGGCCACGGCATCGGCGCGCCCTTCAGCCAGCGCGTGGGCAACCAGGCGCTGTCGATGACGTTCTTCGCGACGGAACTGGGGCTCGGCGAATAGGCCCAGGCACGCCGTGCCATCTGTAGGAGCGGCCATCGGCCGCGACAGCCTTTCGCCACGCCCATGAGCTGGCGCGCAGATTCGAAAACTGGGGCGTAAAGCTGTCGCGGCCGAGGGCCGCTCCTACATCAGACGGGAGTCGTCAAGAAAGGAGTCGTCACGCTTCCGGCAGAGGAGTGCCGAGGCGAGTCCGGTAGTGCTGGTGGAACCCCGCGGTGTGGTGCAGTTGCGCGCCATCGCCAGCGTCCTCGGTGGTGACGACCCTGCACAGGAAGAACGTGTGCGAACCGATGACCTGGCTGTGGACGATGGACAGCTCCTGCACGCGCAGCGCCGACCCTAGCGTCGGAATGTCGAACTCGGGGGAACGGCTAAGCGGGAAGGGAAGCGCGCTCCAGGCTGCCAGAGCATCCTTGTGGTGTCGTGCGAGCTGGTAAATGGTGGGCTTCATCGAGGCCGGCGGATGCGACAGCGCCACGCGACGCGCCTCGCTCATCGTGGGCTCCGAAACGTTGCTGCTGCGCAAGGCCAGCGAAAAGAGCCCACTGCCTTCCAACGGCCCGATGAGATCCATGGGAAAGATGTTGCGGTGGCCTTCCGCCTCTACCGACACCAAGACCACGGGGCGGGGCGAAAGGTACGTGATCATGAGTTGCTGCGCGGCAACGGGCTCCATGTTCAGGTGGTTCCTCGCCCGGTTCTTCAGCATGCTTCGATTCTGCCGCCACGCGGTCAATGCACGGAACGGCCAGCCGAGGCAGTAATGCCTGCCCTCCTCGACCTGGTACAGGTTGAGCCGCGCGTTGTCGGCCTCGATGCTCCCTTCCTTCCTGAGACGTAGCACGCCGAGCACGCGTCCCGTGAGGCGATCGCTGTACTGGAGCAGGGGCCGCTGCCCGCCGTCGATGCTGGTCGCGATCGTCAGCGGCTTCAGCGACGCGACCGTGTGGTCGCGGGTGGCATCTGCATGGCCGCCGTCCCAAAGGAGCTCGGCACTCACGAACTGCGCCGACGGCTCGACGGCGACCGTCGCCCACTGCGGCACGGGCCGCATGATGCGGCGGATGGCGTTCCGTAACACGGTCAGGTGCGCCTGAAGAGCAGGAACAGATAGGGCTCGGTCAACATGCCGAGCCCACGCGGAAACAGGCGTTCCATGCGGAAGTAGGGCGCGGCGGAGCGCGCCAGCACGCGCGGGGCGAAGCGATGGATGCCGCTTTCCGTGTGGAACGAATAGGCGCCGTGGCGAAGCAGGTTCAGGAGGTTCCTTCGCCACCAGCCGTACCTCGCGTCGCTGAGGAAATAGGCATTGAGCATGCTGGCAAGAACGAATCCGCCGGGCTTGACCACGGTGTACAGCTGCTCGAAAAGCGGCGTGTGGTCGGCGATGTGGTTGAGCACGGCGAAGTTGGCGGTCACCGCGCCGACATGGCACGGAAGCGCTGCGTCGACCTGGATCGTCGAACCGCGGGCGATTTCCTCCCGGCAATACACTTCGAGGTGCCCGCGCATCGATGGAGACGGTTCGTAGACGTAGGTCCGGTGGCCGCTGGCGGCATAAGCCTTCGCATCGATACCCGTGCCGGCTCCGAAATCGAGCACGTCGGCACCGTCCGCCAGGAGGCCCAACGCCAGCTGCTGGAAACGGTCGCGCACCGCCACTTCCCGCCGGGACGTCAGGAAGAACTGGTGGTACTGCTCCCCGGTATGCATCGCCAAACACCTCGCACAGTTGGGGGTGAGTGCGTTCCGGCCCGGCAAAGGTTTCGCCCCTGCTACGATGCGCCCCTGCCGAAGGAGTCCCCACGATGCCCCTGCCTACCGTCGAACACGAAACACGCCCCTCGCCGGCCTGGTCGGTCATCTGGCTGCACGGCCTGGGTGCCGACGGCGACGATTTCGCGCCGATCGTCCCGGAACTGGTCGATGCCGCGTGGCCGGGCGTGCGCTTCGTGTTTCCGCATGCGCCGGTGCGTCCGGTCACGGTGAACAACGGTGTGCCGATGCGGGCCTGGTACGACATCAAGGGCCTCGCCATCGCAGACAAGCAGGATGCCCCGGGCATCCGCGCCTCGATCGGCGAGGTCGAAGCATTGATCGCGCGCGAGGTGGAGCGCGGCGTGCCGGCGTCGCGGATCGTGCTTGCGGGGTTCTCGCAGGGCGGTGCGATGGCGCTGTCGGCGGGTCTGCGCCATCGCGAATCGCTGGCCGGCATCCTCGTGCTTTCGGCCTATCTGCCCTTGCACGACACCATCGAGGCCGAGCGCAGCGGGGCGAACCACGCCACGCCGATCTTCTGGGGTCACGGCAGCGCCGACCCGGTCGTGCCGATGGTCCTGGGCGAGCAGTCGCGCCAGGCGCTGGAGACGCTTGGCCATCGCATCGAATGGCACACCTATCCCATGGGCCACCAGGTGAGTGCGCCGGAGATCGCGGACATCCGCGCCTGGCTGTCGGAGCGCTTCGCGGGGCGATGACGCCCCTCTGCGGGAGCTGCTCCCACAAAAAGCGCCTTCCTGCATACTCACCGCATGCCCGAACCCCGAGACATTCCACGACAGCCATCCGCGCCGCTGCCCGATTTCTGCAGCCTGCCCGTGCTGTTCGCCCTGCTGGTGGTCGGGGCGCTGACGGTCACGCTGATGTGGCTGGCACCGGGGAACGGCGGCGACCTGCGCGACTACAGCATCGCCGTGCTGTTCACCAGTTGGCTTTCGATCCTGCTCACCGTGGCGCTGTGCAAGCTGCGTCCCTGGATGCAGCAACTGCCCTGGCTCCTGCCTTATGCCGCGGTGTGGTTCCTGCTGGTGATCACGGTCGGCCTCAGTGCCGCCGTCCTCGGCTGGATCGACCGCAACCTGGGCGCGGGCCTCAGCCCGGCGTCGGGCTTCCGCTTCGTACGCGACTGCATGCTCGCCACCGGACTGCTCGGCGCGGGCCTGTTGCGCTATTTCTACGTGGTGGCGCAGTGGCAGGCGCGCGTCGCCGCCGCGGCGCAGGCACAGGTCGCCGCGTTGCAGGCGCGCATCCGGCCGCACTTCCTCTTCAACAGCATGAACGCCGTGGCCGCCCTCATCCGGGTCGATCCGGACGCCGCCGAGCGCACAGTGGAGAACCTGGCCGAACTGTTCCGCGCCGCGCTGGGCAGCGACCAGGCCTCGTTGGGAACGCTGGGCGAGGAGTGGGCCCTGGTGGACCGTTACCTGGAGATCGAGGCGCTGCGCCTGGGCGAACGCCTTCGCGTGGAGCGCGATATCGACGTACCGGCGGAGCTTCCGTTGCCACACCTGCTGCTCCAGCCGCTGGTGGAGAACGCGATCCGCCACGGCGTGCAACCGCTGCGGGAAGGCGGCACGATCCGCCTCGGCGGCCGCCGGGTGCCGGGCGGCGTGGAGATCGTCGTGGACAATCCCATGGCCGACGCGCCGGCCACGCCGGGCAATGGGCATGGCCTGCGGAACGTGCGCGAGCGCGTGCGTTTCCATTTCGGGGAACGCGCAACGGTGCGCGCCGAGACGCGCGACGGCCGCTTCATCGTGAGCGTGTTCCTGCCGGAGGCCGCGCATGCGCGTACTGATCGCCGATGATGAACCGCTCGCACGGGTCCGCCTGCGCGGCCTGCTGGCACGCCGCGCCGATGTGACCGTGGTCGGCGAGGTTGCCGATGGCGAGGCGATGCTCGAGGCGTGTACCGAACTCGCCCCCGACCTCGTCCTGCTCGACGTGGAGATGCCCGGATTGACCGGAACGGCGGCGGCGCGCCGGCTCGCCGCCATGCCTGCTCCGCCCCAGGTGGTGTTCTGCACGGCTTACGAACAGCACGCGCTCAGCGCCTTCGACGTCGGCGCGACGGACTACCTGCTGAAACCGGTGCGCGCGGAGCGTCTGGACGAAGCGCTCGATCGCGCGGCCGCGCGGCGGCCGTCGCCGCGCGCGGAACGTGGCGCCTGGCTGCGTGCCCGCAGCGGCGCCGACGAGGTGCGCGTGGCCCTGGACGACGTGCTCTATCTGCTGGCGGACGAAAAGTACGTGGCCGTGCATCACGCCGGCGGCATGTGGTTGATCGACGAATCGCTGCGCCAGTTGGAAGCCGCGCATGGCGAGCGGCTGGTCCGCCTGCATCGCAACTGCCTGGTACCCCGGTCCCGGCTGCAAGGCCTGAAGACGCTGCCCGATGGCCGCGTGCTCGCGCGGTTGTCCGGCACCGAAGTAGCCCCCGAGGTCAGCCGGCGCAACCTGCCCGCGGTCCGCCAGTTGCTGCGGTCGGCGTGAGTCGACGAGCCCGTCATTCCTGCGAAAGCAGGAATCCAGCGTCTTGCACGCCGGCGCTGCGCCCGCCGGCCATTTGCGGGACAATTCTCTCCTTCGTCCGTTTCGTCCCGGCTGGAAAGCAATGACCGCACCGCTCCGCATCGCCACCCGCAAAAGCGCGCTGGCTCTCTGGCAGGCCGAACACGTGGCTGCCTTGTTGCGCCAGGCGCATCCGGGGCTGGTGGTGGAACTGGTACCGTTGTCCACGCGCGGCGACGAGATCCTCGACCGCTCGCTGGCGACGATCGGCGGCAAGGGTCTGTTCCTGAAGGAACTGGAGGTTGCCATCCTCGAGGGCCGGGCCGATATCGCCGTGCACTCGCTGAAGGACGTGCCGGCCGAACTGGAGCCGGGTTTCGTGCTCTCCGCGATCCTTCCGCGGGCGGACGCGGCGGACGCCTTCATCAGCAACGATTACGGCACCCTGGCCGACCTGCCGAACGGCGCCCGCGTCGGCACCTCGTCGTTGCGCCGGCAGGCGCAGGTGCGCGCACTGCGCCCGGACCTCCAGCTGCTGGACCTGCGCGGCAACGTGAACACGCGCCTGGCCAAGCTGGACGAGGGCCACTACGAGGCCATCATCCTCGCCTGCGCGGGGGTGGAGCGGCTCGGCATGGTCGCGCGCATCCGCCACCGCCTGGCCAGCCCCGACTGGCTGTCCGCGCCCGGGCAGGGCGCGATCGCGGTCGAGTCGCGCGAGGCCGACCTGCGCGTGAGCGAACTCATGGCGGCCCTGAACGACGCGGAGACACGCATCGCGGTGGACGCGGAGCGCGCGATGAACGAGAAGCTCGGCGGAAGCTGCGCGGTGGCGATCGGCGCATGGTGCGTGGTCGCCGAATACGGCCTCACCCTTCACGGACTGGTGGGCGACGCGGCCACCGGCGAACTGCTGCGCGCGCAGGCCGACAGCCAGGGCGACACGCCGGTGGCGCTGGGGCACGAGGTGGCGGCGATGCTGCTGGCGCAGGGCGCCGACGAATTGTTGAAGCCGCAGCGTTAGCGCGCCTCGCGCGATGTAGGAGCGCGCCTGCGCGCGCTGATCTTTTGAGGCCGTGACCCCGAGTTGGCGCGCCAGCTTGGGGACTGGCGCGAAAAGATGTCGCGCGCGTTGCGCGCTCCTACATCAGGCGATGAGGCGTCGAGGACGCGATCGACCGCTTAGAAGTTATAGACGAGGTTGGTCGTCGTCAGCTTGTCGGTGCTCTGCGTGCCCGGCTGGGTGTCGCTGTTGTAGCGGATCTGGTAGCCGACCTTCAGCGCCATCTTCTTCGTCATGCTGACCGAGAGGCCGATGTCGTTCTGGTAGTACTGGTTCTTCGAACCCGCTTCCACCAGCAGCGTGTCTTCCAGTGCCGTGTTGTCGGTGAGGCGGTATTTGGCGTTGACCAAGCCGCGGCCGACCACTTCGCTTTCGGCGTCCGGTTTGTAGGTTTCGCTCACGGCATTGCCGCCGGCATCCACGACCGGCGTGCCGTCAGGATTCAGCACGGCGCGCTCGGACTTCGCAGGCTGGTAGCGCTTGAAACCGGGACCGATTTCGAAGGACAGCTCGGCGCGCTCGTTCTTGAGCGCGATGTAGCCGTAGCCTACCGAGATGATGCCCTGCCAGAGATTGGCGCCGAAATCGTCGTGCTCGTAACGCGCTGCCGTCACCACGTAGCTGCGCGGGTCGAACTTGTAGCCCACCGAAGCGCCCGTGTCGTAGCGGTTCGCCGTGGTGCTGAACTTGTCCACCGTGTTGCCGTTGCCGTCCTCTACCGACACCTCGCCCTTCGAGCGCAGGCCGTTGAGGAAGAAGTTGTTCTTCCAGACCTCGTTCTCCTGGCTCAGGCCGAGCTTGGCATTGGCGTTCTCGGAACGGGAATTGCCGCGCGAGGAAGCGAAGCCGAATTCACCGGAACCCGTCCAGCCGCCGTTCTGGGCGGAGTCGGAATTCGAGTTGGAGTTGGCGTTGGCGTTGGCGTCCTGGGCCGATACCGCGAAAGGCAGGGCGGCGAGGACGAGCGTGGCGATAAGGAGTTTTTTCATCGTCTACCCGGATGGTGGAAGGGAAACCGTCATGCGTGGCCCGCGACGAGCCGGCCGTATGCGCGGCCGTAGAGGCGCTGCTCGAGGCATTGACCGACAACGCAGCTTAACGCGGCCAGAGCGGCCGACAGTGCGTGGGCCGGTCCCGCGGGGTGGGAAATGAGGAGCAGGCTGGGGAGGCCGACGGACAGCATGGCCACCGCGACCCGTCCTCCCAGCAGGGAAGCGGCGCCGCGTCCGCTGGCAAAACGCTCGCCGGCACCGTTGTCCTCGGCCAGCCTGCGCAGCGCCCGCCAGCGCATGCCTTCGACGAAGCCGAGCGCGAGGGCCACCGCGAGCAGGCCCAGCCGCCATGGATTGAACGGCTCGATCGGTGTCTCGGTCTGCAGTGCGACGCAAAGCCAGAACCAGAGGCCGCCGGCGAACACGGCCCAGGTCGCACGCCCCAGCGGCAACGCATTGCCGACCGACGCCAGCGCCGGCGGCAGGTCCCGCGACACGCCGCGCGCGGTATAGACCAGGGTGGCCAGGCTGCACAGCATGAGCGCGGCACCGGCCACGCGGGTGGCCCAGAAATCGTTGCCGCCGCGGGCGAGACCGGCGAGGGCCAGCATAGGGAGGAAATTGACCATCGCGATCATGCCTTCCAGCGTCGGCATCATCCGCTTCACGGGATTCCAGCCATGCCAGTCGGAGGCGAACGGCAGCCGCAGGCAGGTCGCGACGAGCCCGGAGGCGACGAAAACCAGGCCGATCGACAGGGGTACCAGGACTTCGCCGCGCCCGTCCGGATAGGTACCCAGCGCCAGCGCCGTCCCGAGCACCATCCACAGGCCGTAGCCGGTCCCGGTGGCCGTCTGGATGACCACGCTCGGGGTGGAGAACAGGTTGCGGGGGTCGAGCACGACGGAGGGCGTCTCGGTCGGTTCCGCCATGGTCGGGGAAGGCCTTCGGCGAATCGCAAAGAGGCATTCTTGCGCCTTATGGCGCTCGGCGCAAACCGGGGGCCACGCCGATCCATTCGCGCAAATGCCGCCGACTTGCGGAGCGGCCCGCCCACCGCCATGCTTCGGGCCGTAGATACGGGCGTCACGCCCGCACGGACACACTTTCCGCAAGCTCCATCTGCCGGCGACACCCATGGACCGCTACGAGCGCATTCTGACCCTGCACCGCCTGCTTAAGTCCGCCCATTACCCGGTGCCGCTGTCCCGCCTGATGGACGAACTGGAATGTTCGCGGGCCACGCTTTACCGCGACGTGGCTTTCCTCCGCGACGCGCTCGGGGCACCCGTGCAGAGCGTGGCGGGCGAGCAGGCCTCGTTCCGCTACGAAGCGGGCGAAGGCGACAGCTTCGAACTGCCCGGGCTCTGGCTGACCAGCGACGAGCTGGCCGCGCTGATGGCCCTCAACGAACTGATCGGCCGCTCCGATCCCGGCGTGCTGGCCGGTGCGCTCGCGCCGTTCAAGGCGCGCATCGAGCGCCTGCTCTCCGACCACGGCAGCGGCAAGGCCTTGCCGGTCGACCGCATCCGGGTGATTTCCTGGGGCGCGCGCAAGATGGACCAGCAGGTGTTCCGCATCGTCGCGGGCGCCGTGCTCGAGCGCCGCCAGCTGAGCTTCCGCTACCGCGCGCGCACCACGAATTCCGATACCAAGCGCACGGTGTCGCCGCAGCGCCTCACTCACTATCGCGACAACTGGTACCTCGACGTGTGGGACCACGACCGCGAGGCGCTGCGCAGTTTCGCCGTGGACCGCATCGCCGATCCGCAGGCGCTGGATGGAAAGGCGAAGGACGTGGAGGAGGCCGAGCTCAACGACCTGCTCGCATCCAGCTACGGCATCTTCGCCGGCAAGCCGAAAGCCTGGGCCACCATCCGCTTCTCCTCCCACGCCGCGCGCTGGGTGGCGGACGAGCACTGGCATTCCCAGCAGAAGGGCGAGTGGTTGCCTGACGGCCGCTACGAACTGAAGGTGCCGTATTCGAATTCGCGCGAACTGCTGATGGACGTGCTCAAGTACGGCCCCGACGCGGAGATCGTGTCGCCGCTGCCGTTGCGCGAGGAAATGAAGATCCTGCTGCAGCTCGCACTGTCCGGTTACCAGGCCAACGGAAACCACCACTGAAGGCCGGTCCGTGAGCGATCTCGACATCGCCGCCGGCCAGGGTGCCCTGTCCGCCACGAACGCGCCGCGCAAGCCGCGCGTGGCCCTGGCGCTCGGCGCGGGTGCGGCGAAAGGTCTCGCGCATATCGGTGCCATCGAGGTCCTCGAGGAGCGCGGTTACGAGATCGTCGCCGTGGCCGGCACGTCGATGGGCGCGCTCATCGGCGGCATCTATGCAATGGGCAAGCTCGACGTCTACCGCGACTGGGTGTCCACGCTGGCCCGCTTCGATGTGCTGCGCCTGGTGGACTGGAGTTTCTCGGGTGGCGGCTTCATCAAGGGCGACCGCATCATGGCGGCGCTGCGCGAGCTGATCGGCGAGGTGAACATCGAGGACCTCGAGCTGGCCTACACGGCCGTGGCCACCGACATCGATCGCGAACGTGAAGTGTGGCTCACCCGCGGGCCGCTGTTCGACGCCATCCGCGCGTCGATCGCCATACCCACGCTGTTCCGTCCCTACACGCACGATGGCCGCCGCCTCGTCGACGGCGCCCTGCTGAACCCTCTGCCCGTGCTGCCGCTGATGCGCGAGGACGCCGACTACGTGGTGGCGGTGAGCGTGGACGGCACGGCGGAAATGCAGAAGCCGCCGGAAAAGGATGTCACGGCGGTGGCCGACAGGGGCTACGCGGCAAAGCTCGGCCGTCTGCTCGGTCGCGTGCGCGCACAGGGCGGGCCGAAAATCCGCGACCCGGGCATGTTCGAGTTGATGACCCAGTCGATGGACCTCATGCAGGCCAACCTCTCGCGCCTGCGCCTGGCCGCGTACCCGCCCGACCTGCTGATCGAGATACCGCGCAACGTGTCGACGGTGTACGAGTTCTACCGCGCGCGCGAGCTGATCGAACTGGGACGGGAACGCACGGCGAAGGCGCTGGACGCGTGGAAGCCGCGCTTGCCGGCAAGCCGCTGAGCACACCGGGCCTCGGCCAGATGCGCGCCTGCGCGCTGTAGGAGCGCGCCTTGCGCGCGACAGCTTTTCGCGAAGAGCGGCAGGGCCTGTTGCTCACGGCCCCAAAAGCTGTCGCGCGCAAGGCGCGCTCCTACACCCCCTCAGAGTTCTTCGGTGCGGGTGACTTTCGCGCGGCGCATCAGCCAGGCGACGCCGCGCAGGTCGGCGAGGCCGACCCAGAGGCGGTCGAGCATGCCGTACTTCGAGGTTCCCGCCGTGCGCGGGCGGTGGCCCACCGGCACGCTCTGGCTGGTAAAACCGGCGCGCTTCACCAGCGCCGGAAGGTAACGGTGCATGTGGTCGAAGTAGGGCAGGCGCAGGAAGGTCTCGCGTTCGAACAGCTTCAGGCCGCAGCCGGTGTCGGGCGTGTCGTCCTGGAGCATGCGCGAGCGCACGCCGTTGGCGATCTTCGAGGAGATGCGCTTGTTGAAGCTGTCGCGGCGGGTGACGCGCCAGCCGGCGAAAAGCTTCACATCCGGCGCCGCCTGACGCGCGGCGAGCAGTTTCGGGATGTCGGCGGGATCGTTCTGGCCGTCGCCGTCCAGCGTGGCGATCCAGGGCGCGCGGGCGGCGCGCACGCCGTTCCACACAGCCGTGCTCTGCCCGCTGCGGGTAACGTGGCGGATGATCCGCAACTCCGGGTACTGCGCCTTCGCCGCCGTGAGCACGGCGACGCTGTCGTCGGTGCTGTCGTCGTCGACGTAGATGATCTCGAAGTCGATCCGCCCACGCAGGGCCGATGCAATCTCGGCGAGGAGGGGCGGGATGTTGTCGCGCTCGTTGAAGACGGGCACGACCACGGCGAGATCGGTCATCGCGGTTCCGGGGCAGCGGGATTCGGGGCGGCATTATCGCCCAAGCGGCCTGCCGGGGACACCGTGGGACCGCACGATGCCCGGCATGACCGGTGGGAGCCGGCTATGCCGGCGATCCCGCGGCAGCGGGCAACCTGCCGCTGGCGCCTGTCGCCGCGGAAGACCGTAAGGTTCAGATCTGCCCGACGCTCCGCGGCGCCGGACCCTCGATGGCCGCACGCCAGCCCCGTTCCACCGCGGCCATGGTCTGCCGGCTGGCATCCTGGGCCATCACCACGAGCGTGCCGCCGCTGAGGGCCACCTCGCGGCCTTCCCAGCCGTCGCGGTGGAAGTCGGCGCTCTTGTCGATCATCTTGCCGGGCATGTACAGCGCCACCACCGGCTCGTCGTTCATCCGCGTGACGAGGTGTACCGCGGGATACGGACCGACCCGGCAATCGTGGACGTAGGTGACGCCGACCGGCGCCGGGCCTTTGAGATGCGCGGCACGGCCCGCGAAGCCCGCCTCCACCTGCGCGTCCGTCATGGGGTGGGTGAGATTCAGCGCGTCGATTTCCTCGGCCATGTGCGCGACCGCCAGGGCCGGCAGCGAGTTGCTGTCGGCCTGGTGCCAGAACAGCCCGGCTCCCATGAAGACGATGAGCGCCGCGGCCGCCACGGCCATCCAGCTGCGGCGTCGCCGGACCTGCTGGCGCCGCTCGCCGGTGGCCTGGGCAAGCAGGATGCGATCGGCCAGACCTTCGGGCACGGGGACGGTCAGCGCGGCCTCGAGATCGTCCTCGAAACGCTGTGCGCGCTGCCAGAACGCGGCGCAGCCTTCCTTGCAGGTATCGCGGTGGGCGAGAAGTTCGGGATCGCGCGAGCGCGGCTCGGCGCCGATGCGGCGGCGGAAGTCGAGGCAATTCATTTCCGGCCCCCCTCGGCCGCGGCGCGTCCGCCCAGCAAGGCCTTCAGGCGCTGGCGCGCACGGAACAGCTGGGTCATCACGGCACCGGGCTGCTGCCCGGTGCTTTCGGCGATCTCTTCGCAGGTCATGCCGCCGAGCACCTGCATGGCCAGCGGATCGCGGTATTTGTCGGGCAGCTTGAGCATCGCCTCGCGCACCTGCGCGGCGTCGCCGCTGCGTTCCGGACTGGCAAAGAGGGTGTCCTCGGGCACGTTATCGTCCAGCTCCACCAGCTCCAGCCGCTTGCGCTCGTACAGCCGGGCATGTTCCCGCCGGAGGATCGTGATGAGCCAGGGCTTGGCCGCGTCCACGTCGCGGAGGGCGTCAAGGTTCTTCCACGCGCGCAGGAAGGTCTCCTGGACCAGGTCCTGAGCGACCGTTTCGGAGCGCGACAACCAGAAGGCGTACCGGAAAAGGTCGGCCGACAGGGCGCGCACCATGGCTTCGTACTGGCGCTGCTTCGGATTCACACCTTCTTGGACCGGCGCCATGAGCTTTGTCTTACACGTGGGTCTAGCGGACTTTGCTGAGGATGCCGTCGAGCTCGTCGAGGCTGTGGTAATGGATCACCAGCTTGCCCTTGCCGCCGCGGCCATGCGCGACTTCCACGCGAGTGGCGAAGCGCTCGGCCAGCTCGCGCTCGAGGTTGGCGATGTTCGGGTCTGCCACTGGCGCCTTGGCCTTGCCCTTCGGAGCGAGCTGCGCCTTGCGCGCCGCTTCCTCCAGCTCGCGCACGGTCCAGCCGTTGCGCGCGGCCTCCAGCGCCAGCGGCTCGGCGACGGTGGCCGGAAGCGTCAGCAGGGCGCGGGCGTGGCCCATCTCCAGCTTGCTCTCGTCGAGCAGCTGCTTGATGGACTGCGGCAGTTCCATGAGCCGGAGCAGGTTCGACACCGCCGCGCGCGAGCGGCCGACGGCGTCGGCGGCCTGCTGGTGGGTGAGGTCGAACTCGTCGATCAGGCGCTGCAGGGCCTGGGCCTCTTCCAGCGGGGTGAGTTCCTGGCGCTGGATGTTCTCGATCAGCGCCATCGCGAGCACGGACTGCTCCGGCACGTCCTTCACCAGCGCCGGAATCTCGCTCATGGAGGCGCGCTGGGCGGCGCGCCAGCGGCGCTCGCCGGCGATCAGTTCATAGCTGTCCTTACCGATGGAGCGGACCACCACCGGCTGGATCAGGCCCTGGGCCTTGATCGAGGCGGCCAGTTCGTCCAGCGCCTCGTCGTTCCAGTGGCGGCGCGGCTGGTACTTGCCGGCCTGGATCTGCTGGATCGGCAGCATGCGCAGCTCGCCTTCCTGCTCGACGATCGAGGGGGTGGCGGCGGGACCCGCGCCGCCGCCGAGCAAGGCGTCGAGGCCACGGCCGAGTCCACGTTTCTTCGCTGCTGCCATGGAAACTCCTTAAGACACGGCGCCGGTGGAATCCGGCGCGGCTTCGTCGATGTCGTTCACGGCGGACTCCACGGCGGCGCCGTGAAGCGCCCGTTCGCGGCGGATGATCTCGCCGGCCAGGCCGATATAGGCGATGGCGCCGCGCGATCCGCGGTCGTACAGATGGATGGGCTGCCCGTGGCTGGGCGCCTCAGCCAGGCGCACGTTGCGCGGAATGATCGAGCGCAGCACCTTTTCGCCGAAATGCTGGGTGAGCTGGGCCGAGACTTCGTTGCCGAGGTTGTTGCGCACGTCGTACATGGTCCGCAGCAGGCCTTCCACCTCGAGCCCGGGATTGAGGCGCTGGCGCACCGCCTCGATGGTGTCGAGCAGGCTCGAGAGGCCTTCCAGTGCAAAATACTCGCACTGCACGGGGATCAGCACGCCGTCGGCGGCGGTCAGCGCGTTCAGGGTGAGCAGGTGCAGCGACGGCGGGCAGTCGATCAGGATGGTGTCGTAGCGGTCCGCGATCTTGGCCAGCTGCTCCTTCAGGCGCTGCTCGCGGGCCAGGCCGTCCATCAGCTTGAGCTCGGCGGCGGTCAGGTCGCCGTTGCCCGGGAGCAGGTCGAAGCCGGCCTCGGTGCGGACCAGCACGTCGGCGATGGGCGCCTCGTCCAGCAGCACCTCGCACCCGTTCGGCTTGGCCTCGTGCTTGTCCACGCCGGACGCCATCGTGGCATTGCCCTGCGGATCGAAGTCGACGAGCAGCACCTTGCGCTTCGCGGCGGCCAGGGCCGCGGCGAGGTTCACGGAGGTGGTGGTCTTGCCGACGCCGCCCTTCTGGTTGGCGACTGCGATGATGCGGGCCATGGGTTACCGGTAGCTGCCGTGCGCGGAAAGGGAGCTAGGTTAGCATCGACCGGCCACCGGGCCCTAGGTGCCAGTGGGGCTTGGCTTGGTGAGAACCGAGTTGTCGGCGGGCGCTCGCAACCGCCTTCCTCAATGATAGTCGTCTTCCAGCTGATGGCGGACGGCGAGAATGGTCACCATCTGCCCAGCTTCGATTTCGTAGAGCGCGACGTAGCCCGATGCGCCGTAGGAGACCAGAAGCTCCCGGATCATCGGGTCGCCCGGAACACCTGTTCGACCGATGAATGGCGAGGTTTCCAATACATGGATGGCTTCGCGGATCGAGGCCAGGGCATGGCAGGCGCTCCCGGGATCGCGCTCGGCCTGGAACCCGTAAAGCCGCACCAGGTCGGCTGCCGCCTCTTCCGTGAAGCGAATGCGGTGGGTCATCCCTTGTCCTCAGCGTCGCCGGCAATCGCCTCCAGTTCCGCCAGTACCTCTTCCGCGGAACGATACCTCTGACGCTGCCGCGCCGCGTCGCGTGCAGCAAGGCCGCGCTCGATGAACGCCTTCTGGAGCCTGCGTCGGGTAGCGAGAGCGATCACGGCCTCGGTGACGAAGCTCGTCATGCTCTCGTTCGGCCCCAGCATTTCTTCCGCATCGCGGCGCACCTGAGGCGTCACGCGGATCGGCGGTAGCAGTTCGCTTTTCATTGCGGTCCTTAGATGCCTTATGTATAGCAAATGTAACACACTCTCCTACAAGGACCTTCGGACATTCCGGTGGGCCCGTAGTAGGCGCGCGGGCTCGCCCGGAGGACTTGCCGGCAGCACATCCTCAGGCCAATACTCATTCGACGGGTACTGCGGTCGGGTAGCGATCGCTAACAGATTGCTTCAGGGGGCTGAGAGCATGCGCTTATCGGTTATGGCGTTAACAGCGGGCATGGCGTTTACGACGCCTTCCGCGTGGGCGGCAAAGACGGTCACTTACTATTACTCCGATCCTCAGGGCACACCACTCGCGGAGACCGATGAGGTTGGGAACACAACGAAAGTATTTGAGTACCGTCCCTATGGGACCGATGCACTCAACACTTCCATGGGTGAAAGAGGCGTCGGTTTTACCGGGCACGTGGCTGACGACGAGACAGATCTCATTTATATGCAAGCCAGGTTTTATGATCCTGGCACGGGTCGCTTTCTCTCCATGGACCCGCAAGGCATGCAGGCGGGTGTTGGCGATATTTTCTTCGCCAATCGTTTCGCTTATGCGAATAATTCCCCAAGCCGCTACTCGGATGACCATGGCGATCGACCTGGCGATCACTTTCGATCGCCTCAAGCCGCGGCCTTGGATGCCTTGAAGTACATCAATAGTCGATCAATGGCGGAAAATGTCGAGTATCAAGGATACATCGTCGTCTCTGGCGAGAATGACTTTGTCGCTACCGAACCGGTAAGGCTTTCCATCGACGGTGGTAGTACCGATGCAACGCCGCCTGGTGCGATCGGTGATTATCATACTCATGGCGACTGGTCGACAGGACCGAAAGACGACCTTGTCAGAACCGACGACCCTTCAAAAGACAGCGTCAATAGCGCTCAATTTTCATTGAATGACATAAAGCGCTATGTCACGTTGGCATCAATGTTAGGTCATCAATATCGCGGATACCTGGGTACACCAGCGAGTACCTACCTGTTCTTCGACGCCACGACCCGCAAGTCCGGCGATTTGCAAAAGCTTGTGGATGCAGAGCAGAAGGCGTGGGAAGAGAAAGAGCGAATTCGACGAGAGATGAGCCCTGAAAATGATTGACCATATGGATAAGGCCGCTCGCATTCTGTTCTTTGGTTCGGCGCTGCCGTTGTTCGCAGCCACGGGTGCCGCGGCCCAGTCCGTGCCAGACCTCCCACCCATTCCCGATAGCCTGGCGACGGCGAGCATTCCACGCGTGGAGTCGTGTGATTCCATCAATTGCGATGTTAGCTTGGAGCAAATCAAGGCCTTCGACAAAGCGCGCGGGCTCTACATCCGCGATGCGATTGCGGCGCCAACCTACTCGGTTGTTTTCGGACAGGAAAATGGGAGCATTGCGATCACATTCATTCCCTCGCCGCTCGGTACGCGCGGTCGGGCCGTGACTTATCTGTTTGACTCATCCGGCTCTGAAATGCAGCGGAGCTATATCAACCGATGAAGTCCGGGCTCGATGTCATGCGCGATGGATAACGACGAGGTGTCGCTCGCCCTCGACCTCCGGCACCGTCAACGCATGGATAGCCTCCACCCGGAAGCCCGCCGGGACGCCGTCCAGCTCCTCGGCCGGATGCTTCCCCTTCATGGCCAGCCAGACGCCGTTCGGCGCCAGCAGGTGGCCGCCCCAGGCCAGCATGTCGGCCAGCGAAGCGAACGCCCGCGCAGTGATGCATTCGAACGTGCCCTCGACGTCTTCCACGCGGCTCTGCAGGGCCTTCGCGTTGCCGAGCTTCAGCGAGCGGATGGCCTCGCGGAGGAAGCGGACTTTCTTGCCGTTGGAGTCGACCATCAGCACTTCGCGTGCCGGCTCGGCGATGGCGAGCGGAATACCCGGAAGGCCCGGGCCCGTGCCGAGGTCTGCCAGCGAGCGCCCGTGCACATAGGGCAGGATCGCCAGCGAATCCAGCAGATGCCGCGCAACCATCTCGCGGTCGTCGCGGATCGCGGTGAGGTTATAGGCCGAGTTCCAGCGCTCGAGCAGCTCGCGATAGTCGAGCAGGCGCTCCACCGATCCCTCGGGCAAGGCCACGCCAAGAGTGGCGATGCCACGTTCGAGCTGGATTTGCAGGGCGTCGCGCGTGGTCATGCGGCTTGGAAGCGTGGGAAAGGGGGAGAAGTATGAAAGCCCGAGCGCTGCCAGGTCCACCTGCTCCCACGCCGGCCATGCAGGTCATCCTGCGAACCAGGCGGCATCGAAAGGACGCCATTGGCAGATGAGCCAATGGCGTTGTCCGAGGATCGAACGAATCAGGCGGCGTCGAGTTCGACGCGGGTAACCAGCATGCCGCGGGCGCGAAGCGAGCCGTTCACAGCGTGCTTGAGCTGGGTGCCCACGGCACGGCGGTCGGTCTCGTGGGCGCTGCTCGTGTCACGCAGGGCGGCGACGACGTTGGTGCGGATGAGTTCCGGCGCTTCGTCGATGACTTCGTCGGCAACTTCCGGCTCGAGGACCTGCCAGTAGACGGTGCCGCCTTCGAAACGGAGCACCTGGCCGCCGAGGTCGATCTTGTGGGCGACGCGGTCGATCACCGGCAACACGACATGGGTGCCGGCGGTAAGCAGCGCCGGCGCGCGGCCCAGACGGCGCACCGTGTAGACCTGCCCCTCGGGAATACGCCGGACCGAGATCGCCGCAAGGGCGAAGGCTAGGAAGGTCGTGGCGATGAGGGCTGTGGTCAACATGGCTGCTACATCAGAGGGTTATCGGCTTTTCCTGCGGTGTCAGGCAACGAAATGCTGCATGACGATGAATAGAGGATGGGTTAATTGTAATTTAACGGCTTGCTTTAACGCAAGTTTTACCAGCGTCCCCTATTCAGTTAACGGACGGATTGGTCAAAACTTAAGCAACTCCTGCCATCTGGCGACGGTTTGACCGGTTGGCCACAAATGATAATAATTATCAATCAGTCAACCGCCCGGCCTCGCCCATGGATCTTCTCGGCTGCATGGCAGCGCTCCTCGCCATGGCCCTCGCCTACCTGTCGTCGCATAACCAGCGGTTCCTGCAGGTACCACTGGGCCGTGCGGCGAAAATCGCCGCCTGGGCTCTCGGCGTCGCCGCCCTGATCGCCTGGGTCACGAGCGAAACTGCGCTTCCCGGCATCTTCGCGGCGCTCACGGCGCTGATGTTCGGCGCGGTGATCCTGCCGTACATCACCTGGTTCTTCCGCCCCGCCACCGGACGGAGGCCGCGCTGATGCTCGCCAAGACCTTCGCCGGGATCGTGCTCGGCCTGCCCCTGTCCATGGCCGTGGTGTCGCTGGCTATCTGGGTATGGCCAGGCTCGAGCGAGTCCGTGGTCATTCCGATGCTCACCCTGTTCTTCCCGCTCTGGATCGGCGTCATGGCCGCCACCTTCCTCTTCCGCAGCGGTGCCCGTGCATGGGCATGGCTCGCCGTGGCCAACCTCGGCGCCTTCGCCGCGCTGTTCCTCGCCAAGCACACGCTGCCGGGGCTCTGACGGTGAAAGCTTCCACCGTCCGCACCTTCACCACCGTGCACACCTGGACCGGCCTCCTCGCCGGCTTCGCCCTGTTCATCGCGTTCTATGCCGGCGCCCTC